>JBBAAB010000060.1:0-7950 GCA_041658445.1 Thermoleophilia bacterium | reverse complement strand
CTTCGATTTGAAATACGCTGAAGCGAAACATAAGTTTGGCGTGCTGGATTTTGCCGACCTTGCGGTGCAGACCAGGGATCTGCTGCTGAAGAACAAGGGGATCCAGGAGAAAGTCTCGTCCAGGTACAGGTTGATCATGGTCGACGAGTTTCAGGATACAAATGCCCTTCAGCACGAGCTGATCGGGCTGATCGCCAGCAATAATCTCTTCATGGTCGGCGACGAAAATCAGGCGATCTACGGTTTTCGCGACGCCGATGTGGAGCTTTTCAGGAAAGAGAAAGAAGAGGCGCGGGAAAACGGCAGCCTGATCGAGTTGAAGAACAACTTCCGCAGCCAGCCACAGATCATCGAGTTCGTCGATTTCATCTTCAATCGCGACAAAATGCTGGCTCCAGGTTATCTTCAGCTCGAAGCGTCCGCGCCCGTCGAAGAGAAAGATGAGGAATGTCGCGTCGAGGTGACTTTCGTCGATCAAAGGCGAAGCTGCAAGAAAGAAAACCTGGAAAAAGTCAACAGAGAAATCACGCGCCCCGCGGAAGCTCAGCTTATCGCCGAAAGGTTAAATGAGCTTTTCAATGAAGGTTATTCGAAAAGCGACGTGGCCATTTTGCTTAAGACAAAAAACGACGCGGAGATCTATCGCAACGCCCTCGACCGCGCCGATATCGAGAACTATTTCTCCGTGGGATCAAGTTATTTCGGCAAGCTCGAAGTAAACGATGTTCTCAACATGCTCAAACTGATAATCAACCCCCTGGACGATATCGCCATGCTGGGAGTCCTGCGCTCGCCGCTGGCAGGGGTCAGCGACAACGCCATCTACTGGCTGCGCCAGAAAGACGATGAGGATGTTTCGCAGTACCGCCCGATATGGCCGACTCTCAACTCACTGGACCGTTTCGAGCACGTGGACGGCGAGGACCGGGAGAAAATATCCAGCTTCGTCGCCTGGCTGGGAGAGATGCGTCAGGCCGCCGGAAGGCTGACCTTACGCAGACTTGTGCATACGATCGTCAATCATGGCGATTACGCCGCGATGATGGCAGGCGGTCCCGACGGTAAACAGAACCTGGCAAACCTGTTGAAGCTGCTTGATCTGACCGGTGATTTTGAGATCTCGTGGGGCAGCGACCTCAAGCAGTTCACGGATTTTCTTGAGCACCAGAAGGAGACTGAGGCCCGTGAGATAGAGGCGCCAACCGAAGCCGAGGGTGTGGATGCCGTCCGCATAATGACGATGCACAGTGCTAAAGGTCTGGAATTCCCATTAGTCGTCCTGCCCAACCTGCAGGCGCCCGGAAAGAGCGACTGGCTGGATATCATGCTCGACCGCGATGGCGACGGACGCATCGGCCTGAAATTCAAAACCAACGGCAAAGGCGGTGGCTCTGCTTTTGACTATAGGGAACTCAAGGAGGAGGCCGTCAACCGTAACAGGCGCGAGGCCAAGCGCCTGGGATATGTCGCCATGACCAGGGCGCGTAAACATCTGATACTTTCCGGCGTGGCCAATGCTGACAAGCTCCCCGACGAGAACAAACAAACCGACCCGCCCTTCGACTGGATTCAAAGCTTTCTGCAGCTTCGCTGGGACAGGGATGATAACCTCGGCAAGACCGACCGGATTGAAAACATCAATGGCACGACAATCGGACTGCGAATCTGCACAGATCCCGAGGGAGCGGCGAGCCGCTACATTAAGGCACAGGAGAAACATAAGAGCCAGGCGCCGCCGCGAATAGACCCGAACATCACAGTCATGCCCGAAGCCGCCGTCTATGTGCCTCCATCTATTTCTCCAACAGCGCTTGATACATTTCACGCCTGTCCGCGTCGCTATTATCTCGAGAGCGTGCTGCATGCGGGCGACCTTTTTAAAGGCGCCATGACAGACAAGACGGCGGCCATTAACGGATTGCTTTCCCATACGGACATGGGTCTGCTGGTTCACAAGATACTGGAAGATGATCTGCCCGTGCTTGAGTCGGAATCGGCAACGAGCGAGATGGTCCCGAAAAGGGCGCTCCAGGTTTTGGAAGGCGGGGTCGAACTTGCGCCCGCCGACATCAAACGCGCGATCGACCTTATCGAAAATTTCAGGCGCGCCCCCGTCGCCGCCGAGCTCTTCCGTGCGGTCGATACCGGCACTTTGCAACGCGAACTGGGCTTCTCGACCCTCTTGGGCAAGACTATCCTGCAGGGTCAGATCGACGTTTATTGCCTGATCGACGATGGAGCCCTGGTCGTCGATTACAAGTCCGGCGCTCCCGGAGAGGGACGCACAGCGGCCGAGGCCGCCGAATCATATAAATACCAGATGGCTTCCTACGCCCTCGCCGCGATGCGAATGAACCCGGGCTCCGTGAAGGTGGTACTCGTTTATCTGGGCGGGGATGACCCAAAGGAATTCATCCAGGAATTCACGGCGGACGATATCCCCGGTCTCGAGGCCGGGCTGCAGGCAATCATCGACTCGATGGCCGATGGCGCCTTCCCGCCACTCAGCGAACCGGATGCTCACCACTGCGCCTGGTGTGTGGGCGGCGGCGATGCCGGGATTTGCATACACGCGGGCTGGCAGTTTTCCCCCGATCTGTTCAGGTAGGTGAAAAGGCTACAGCCTCTGCTTCTCTCCCTACCGAACCAGATCCACTACCACCGGCCGCACCAGCTTCAGGAAGTCGCCACCGGACATCTTCACAGAGTCCCGGTGTGTCCCTCCCGCGAATATGATCTCGTTCGCCTCCTCCAGCCGCCGGTCCAGAAAAACCGGCGCTTCAAAGAGCCCTCCAAGCGGTGGCACCGCTCCCAGATCATAGTCGGGAAACTCAGCGCTCATCTCCTCCTCGGTGGCCAGCCGGGCGTGGTTATCGTTCAGGATATCGCGCAGCTTGTGGATATCAGCCCGGTCCGACGCCGGTAGAACCGCCAGTACATCGCCGGTACGGGTCTTGATCACGAGAGTCTTGGCCACATGGCTGGCGATAACGCCGACCGCCATGGCCTCATCGCTGCTGCTGAAAGTCTCCTTGTGGCTCACCGTCTCATAGGGCAGACCCTCGTCGTCCAGATACTTCTTTATGTTGCCTGCTATTGTCATGGCTTCTCCCTGCAGGTTGGCTGAATTAAGAGTAGTTATCCTTACCCAACCACCCGCTGATTTACACCACTCTTCTCATTCACAGCTGTCATGAAATATGTTCCCACCGGATATAAACATGTAACCAGGGTTATATGAGTCTCAAAAACGGGTATCTTTTTCCTGCCTTGTTGCCCAGCCCTTCCCTTTAGTTAAAGGAACTTGTGACCGATTGGCCCAATATGTTATTGGCGGTTACCTGGTTTTCAGCTTTTGGTTCCGGCTGCAGCCTGTCTGGTAGCCATCACTAATCCGGGAGTTCGAATAATTGTCCAGCGATGAAGAAAAAGATGCTGGTATAAACGCCCCTCAAAAGGCGCGCGAATGTGTCAATGGCGAACCTGCCTCGCTGGTCTCGGTGCTGGGTGAAGAAACGATTATCAGCACCATTGAGCCCTTCACCGATTACCTCGAAACAGCTGTAGCGGCTTACGACTGCAGCGGTAACCAGATCGGCAGGGTGCTGGCAGGGAATGAATATTGCAGCTTTCTGGAAAAGGTGGTGGCTTCAAAATGCGCGGACGCCGGCCGCAAGGCCACGCTTGCTGCCATAAAGAGCGGGCGGAAGGAAATAACCAACTGCTGTGGCGGCCTTATTCTATGCGCCAGCCCGATAAAGAATAACGGATCCATTATCGGCGCCGTGGTTGGCGCCGTCTCTGAAGTTCCTTCCGACGAGGAATCCCTCAAAGAGACAGCCAGGTGTTGCGGGGTTGATTTTGAGCAGTTGCGACAGGCGGCCGGGAAGACATTCCACAAGCCCGATTACCTTTACGATGCCGCTATCAAACATCTGGATACAATTGCGCAGCTGCTGGGAACGATTTATGGCGCCTCTCGGGAGAAGGAGCGGGCCCTTGCCATTGCGACTGAAAAGAAACAGGACCTGGACAGGCACATTCGCGAGATCGAGGCACTCAACAAGGTTATCACCGCGGCCAGCGGCTCGCTCATCCCGGAGGTTTTACTCACGCAGGCTTCAAAGGCCATTCAGGAAGCCACCGATGCCAGGCTCGTTGCCATATACACGCTCGATGACAAGAAGGGCGTGTTGAGGCTGGGCGGCAGCTCTTATGAACCTGACCCCGCGATCAGGGCGAGCGTGGAAACACTGGCGCTTGATGGTAGCGTGGAAGATCTGGTGATGAAATCCGGCAAGATCGTCGTGGTTTTCGACCTGGCAACGGATGAACGCGTGACCCCTCACTTGAGGGAAATCGCCATGAATCAGGGATTTACCAGCTTCGTCGCCATGCCGGTCACGTCACGCGACGAGGTCCTCGGCATGCTGCTCGTTTTCTCGGATTCCAGGGATATATGCTCCGAGAACCAGATTCGCTTCATCGATGTGCTCTCTTATCAACTGGGTATCGCCCTGCAGAACAGCCGGTTCTATCGTGAGGTGGAATCCAATAATCAGTTTTTAAATAATCTCCTCAATGGCATGGCCGAGGGAGTCTATATTTATGGAAAAAACGGCGCGTTCGAATATATAAATCGTGCCGGCACTGAAATAACCGGTTATACCCGGGAAGAGATACTTGGGAAAACGATCCTGGACCTTGTTGTTCCGGAAAAGGTCGAAGCCATAAAGAAAATGATGATGCGCCGCGAGGCGGGGGGAACCGACCGCTACGAGGTCGATATTATCGGCAAGGATGGAAACAGGATCGTCATCAGGCAAACGGTCTCCCCGCTATATGAGAACGGCGCTATCGTGGGAGCGATAGGCGTCGCAACAGATATCACCGAAAAAAAGGAAGCAGAGCAGCGTATCAACCTGCTGGCCGCCGCAGTTGATAATACGCACGAAAGTGTTATTATATCCGACCTCAACGGAGATATCATCTCCATCAACAACGCCGGCGCCGCCCTCCTCGGTTATGAAGCCGATGCCATTACCGGTATGCACATAGGCGATTTCTGGTCCGGCAGCAACCCGGAAGGTCTCAAGGAACAGATTTACGCCGGGACCCTGAAAGGCGGCTGGGAAGGGCAGATGTGGTACCGCCGTGCCGACGGCTCCAGTCTTCCGGTCTTTGTTTCATCGGCGCGGGTGGACGACGCGTCCGGCAAGCCGATGGCGCTGGTGGGCATCGCGCGTGACATCTCAGCCGAGCAGCGCTTAACCTCGGAAATACTGCGGCGCAATCGCGAGCTGGCCGTCTTGAACGCAGTGGCTGTAGCCACATCCAGTTCACTCGATATCAGGCAGGCGCTTAAAAATTCGCTGGATGCGATCATCGATTCCATGAGCTACAACGGCGGCATTATCTTTTTGATGGAAAAAGGTTCGCAGCTGCTCTCACCGGCGGCAGGCACTTACGCGATTCCCGAGGAAATGATGGTGCATCTCCAGACGATCAAGATGGGCCAGGGGCATACCGGGAAGATCGCCGAGTCAGGGGCGCCGATCTTCATCGATGATTACAAAAGCAGTGAGTACTACCTGCCCGCGCTGCCGGATCTGTTCCCGATAGCGTCAATGGGTGGAGTCCCCCTGATTTTCAAGGACAAGGTTCTGGGAGTGTTGATCGTCTCCACCGCGACTCCCCATGAATTCGATGAAAACGAACAAACGCTTCTGGCCGCGGTCGGCAATTCCATCGGCGTCGCCATTGAAAACGCCAATCTTTTCGAAGATGTCGCCCGGGGCAAGAACGAATGGGAGACCACATTCGACGCCATGACGAACGGCGTCTCAATTCATGATCTTGATTTCAATATTATCCGGGCAAACAGCGCTTTGGCGAAGATGCTGGGCATGACGATCGACCAGATCGTGGGCCGCAAGTGTTACGAGGTTTTCCACGACAGAGACAAGCCGTTGACGGTCTGCCCGCAGGCGCTGGCCTTCAAGGACGGCTGCAGCCACACGCTGGTAGTCGAAGAGAAAAAGCTTCAAGCTGTACTTAACATTTCTTCCGATCCCATATTCGACCAGGATGGTAACATCACCGGCGTCGTGCACGATGTTCGCGACATCACCGAACAGGAGCGCCTGCGCGAGCAGCTTGCCCAGTCGGAGAAGATTCGCGCCCTTGGCGAGATGGCCGGCGGCGTCGCCCACGACTTCAACAACTTCCTGACGGTCATATTGGGAAATACACAGCTGTTGCTTTCGAAAATTGATGGTGGCGACGGCAATCAGGAGTTCAGGGAGTCGCTGGAAAGTGTGCAGCGCGCCGCCGCCGACGCGGCCGAGACCGTGCGCCGGATTCAGGAGTTCACCCGGGTACGTACCGCACGCAGCTTTACGACGGTGGACGTGAACAGCGTCATGCTCAACGCAATAGATATCGCCCGCCCGCGCTGGCGTGACGAAGCCGAAGTCCGGGGCGCCAAAATCGAGATCAAGACCATGCTTGCCGGGACTTCGCCGGTGTACGCCAACGAATCTGAGCTGGCGGAAGTCTTCATCAATCTGATTATCAACGCCGCCGATGCCCTGCGGGACGGTGGCAAGATCACCGTGACTACCGACACGGAGCCCGATGGCGAGTGGGTCCTGGCCGTGGTAGCCGATAATGGCAAAGGCATGGACGAGGAAGTGAAAAAGCGCGTTTTCGAACCGTTCTTCTCCACCAAGGGGGTGAGCGGCAGCGGTCTGGGACTTAGCGTGGCGTATGGCATCGTCAACCGCCACGGGGGCGATATAATAGTTGAGAGCAAGGCAGCTGAGGGCACCCGCTTTATCGTGCGGTTGCCTGTGGCTACGATGGCTGAACTTACCGGGGCTAGTGAGCTTTCGGAAGTGGCCGAACTGGCCGCGGCCGCCGAGAAGGAATCCGGACCTGTGCGGCGGGGCAAGCTGCTTATCGTCGATGACGAACCCATGGTCAGGAAGCTGCTGGGCGACATGCTCCGCGGGATGGCGCAGTATTATGAGACAGCCGAGGATGGAGAGCAGGCCCTTGCGGTCTTCGACGCGGCGGTTGATGCCGGCGAGCCTTTCGACCTGGTGATGACCGATCTGGGTATGCCCGGGATGTCCGGCTGGGACGTGGTGGAGGCGATCAAGCAGCGCTCACCGGAAACACCGGTTGTGTTGATCACCGGCTGGGGCGATCAACTGGACGCGCAGAAGATGAAGGTGAGCCGGGTGGACTCGGTTATAGCCAAACCTTTCAAGGCTGAGGATATAAGGCGCACGCTCTCAAAAGCGATATCATAAGACCTGGATTGTCATTCTTAAGCGCAGCGAAGGATCCACTGGAGGCAAAGTGAAAATTGGTTTCGACGCCCGCATGATCGCCTGGAAAGGAGTAGGAACCTACTCCCGCAACCTGCTGAAGCAGTTCGCCCAGGTGCCCGACATGGAAGTCGTCTGTTTCGTCAACGACGACACCGCCGGCCGTCTGCCCGCTGGCGCCAACTTCACGAAGATCGCCCTCAACGAAGAGATCTTCAGCTCGCGCAACCTCAACAAGATCGGCAATGCGGTCAACAAGGCCGGTTGCTCCCTGTTCCACTCACCCTACGTGGTGGCGCCCGGCAACCTCGAATGTCCGCTGCTTGTGACCGCCCACGACATCATCCCGCTGCTCTTTCCCGATTCGATACCAAGTTTCCGCCTGCGCCGCACATATAAGGGGCTGCTGGCGGACGCCGTCCAGCGCGCCGACCATATCATCACCGTCTCGACCGTATCGCAATCGTACCTGCTGGCGCACTTCAACATGTCGCTATCGAAGGTCTCCGTGATACTCGACGGCGTCGGTTCCGAATTCGGCCCGCGCGGCGATGAGGAGATAGAAAGCGTCTGCAAAAAATACGGGATCAGCCGGCCTCACATACTGTGGCTGGGA
>JBBAAB010000059.1:0-8072 GCA_041658445.1 Thermoleophilia bacterium | reverse complement strand
TCTCCGCCGGCGCTTTCCACGACATGCTTAACGATCGATAAGCCCAGGCCGGTGCCGCCAAGACGACGGCTGCGAGATTTGTCGACTCGATAAAACCTTTCAAAGATGTGCGGCAGGTGCTCGGTGTCGATGCCGATGCCATCGTCCGTAACCAGAATTTTGATCTTGCCTTCCTCCCTCAACCCGGTGACTTCGACATGCGATCCCCGGCCACTATATTTGATCGCATTCTCCAGCAGGTTGGAAAACACCGTCGAGGCCATTCTTTCCGGAAGGGGAATAGCGAGATCGTCGGGGACATTGTTTTTGATCCTCACTTCGAACTTCGTCGCCTGCGGCTGGAGCTTCTCGATGAGCGAAACGATCACCGGGCGGAGTTCGGAACTGCCTTCGAGGTTGGCAGCTCCCGACTCCAGCGAGGACAGGAAGAGGATATCATCCACCAGTTGCGTCAGACGATTTGTTTCCCGATCTATCCGTTCGAGAAACCGGTCTCGGTCCTCAGACTCGATATCCGGATGCTTCAAGGTCTCGGCCATGGCGCGGATTCCAGCAAGCGGAGTCCTCAATTCATGAGAAACGGTAGCCGCGAATTGCGACCTGAGCTCGCCGAACTCTATTGTGGAAGCGGCGCTTTGCAGAAACAGGAGGCACATCCTTTTCCGGCCTGATTGAAACGGAAAAAGTTTTGCCGTATATGCGCGTCTGCCGGCGGCATAAAGCCTGACGACGATTTCGGCCGGCTCGAGCGTATTGATGGCCAGCCGGGCCGCATCTTCGAGCTCGTGGCTTTCAAGCCCCTCGAGAAGACCATGTCGCTTGCGAGGCTGATCCAGCTCCAGCTCGGCCCGGTGGCTTAAATCGCTGATCACGAGGCTCTCTTCCAGGATCAGCACCGGCAGCGGGCAGTTGGCGATAAGCTGGTCGAAGCTGCTCTTAAGTTCGGGAATCCTGGCGGCCGCTTCAGCATCCTGGCTCAGCCTCGAAATCGAGTCGTTCAGCGCTTCCCCCGGTGCGGATCCCAGCCTTGCCGCCATCTGCTCGCGCTCGTTGGCGGTGCGCCAGAGGATGACCGCAAGGACGGCAAGCAGGCCAAGGGACGTCAGCGATAACACGATCACGATGATTGCCATTAAATCCATTGCGGGTCTCCCCTTAATCCACCCGGTCCTTATTGCCGGGCGCTCTCCGGACTCGCCGGGTTATTCTCCGAACTGATTCTTGATGTCCGGCGCCAGAGGACGGTCGAAATACTTTCCGTCCAGCTCGCCGGTGACCAGGAAGGCAACGCGTCCACCCATATCGACGACCTGGTCGGCGATCCGCTCTATGTAGCGGCTCGCCAGGGCCACGTGTGTCGCCCACTCCGAAGAGGCCACTTCCTGGTCTGCCTCGCTCGGATGCAACAGGCGGCCGAGTATTTCCTTGAACATCTCGTCGATCGGCTCGTCGAACTCTTCCAGTTTGTTGGCCAGTTCGGCGTCGCGGTCGGCAAAGGCCTTGATCCCCTGGCGGAGCACTTCCAGGGCCTGGGCGGACATCTTCCTGAGCAGCTCCAGATAGGGCTCGGCTCCCTCCGTCCTCTCCATGCGCTTGGCTATCTTGGCCACGTTGACCCCCAGATCGCCGATCCGTTCAAGATGCAGGCTGACCAGGAGGCAGACGTGAAGGAGTCTGAGATCTTTTGCCACCGGTTGCTGCCGCGCCTGGAGAGCAAGGCATTGCCCCTCGATCCAGAGGCTGAGCTCGTTGATGTCGTCGTCGCCGGCGATAACGCTGTTGGCAAGTTTGCGGTCGCCGGTCAGTAACGCCTGCGTGGAGAGGTCGACTGCCTCAACCACCAGGCTTGCCATGCGCAAGATCTCATAATTCAGCTGCTTCAAACCTTCATGAAATGATTGTCTGGTCATCTAACCGAACCTCCCCGTGATGTAGTTTTCAGTTTCCTTGTGGTCCGGCATGGTGAATATCTTGCTGGTCGGCCCGTATTCAATCAGCCGTCCGGGCTCTCCGGTCTCCCGTGTGAGCAGAAAGCCGGTAAAATCGGAAACGCGGGCGGCCTGCTGCATGTTATGGGTGACGATGACGATAGTGTAATTCTTTTTCAGCTGCTCCATGGTGTCTTCGATCTTCTGGGTGGAAGCAGGATCCAGTGCCGAACACGGCTCGTCCATCAAGATGATGTCGGGCTCGACCGCCAGGGCGCGGGCGATGCAAAGCCTCTGTTGCTGCCCGCCCGAAAGGCTGCCGCCCGGCTTATTGAGTTTGTTCTTGACTTCATCCCAGAGAGCGGCCAGCTTCAGACTTCGCTCGACGGTGGCGGCTATCTCAGTCTTGTCTCTCATGCCGGTCAGCCGCAGGCCGGCGCTGACGTTGTCCGCGATCGACATCAGGGGGAACGGGTTGGGCTTTTGAAACACCATCCCGATGCCGCGCCGGACCTCCGGCGCGTCGATCTCCGGCGCGTAGATGTTTCTGCCGTCCCAGATAACCTCGCCGGTGGCCCTGGCTCCGGGAACCAGTTCGTGCATGCGGTTGAGGCAGCGCAGGAAGGTCGATTTGCCGCACCCGGAAGGCCCGATCACCGCCGTCACCTGGTTGGCCAGGATCTCGATGGTGATTCCCTCCACCGCCCTGACGTCGCCGAACGACGCGCTCAGGTTGTTGGTAATGATGCTGCCTGCCATGTTATTTGACGCTCCTCATCTTTCTGCCAAAATATAGTTTGGACCCCACGCTTAATAGTAACACCATCAACACCAGGACCAGGGAACCGGCCCACGCCTGCTCGTGCCAGTCCGCGTAGGGAGCGATGGCATAGGTATATATCTGCACCGGCAGCGAAGCCACCGGCTTATCGAGCCCGGTCGGCCAGGTGCGGCTGTTCAGTGCCGTAAACAACAGGGGCGCGGTCTCGCCGGCGATGCGCGCCAGGGCCAGCATGATCCCGGTCATTATGCCACCGCCGGCCGTCTTGATGACGATACTGACGATCGTGCGCCAGCGGGGAATCCCCAGAGCCAGAGCGGCCTCGCGAAGCGAATCGGGCACCATGCGCAACATTTCTTCCGTAGTGCGCGCAACTGTCGGCAACATCAAAATAGCCAGAGACACCCCGCCGGCAAAAGCCGAGAAACGCTTCATGGTAAGCACGAGCAGCGTATAGACAAAGACGCCGATGATGATCGATGGCACGCCGCTCAGGATATCGGCGAGCAGCCGCACTGTCCAGCTCAGCCGCGGATTCCGGAACTCCGCAAGATAGACACCCGCGAGCACGCCGACCGGCAGACCCAGGACCGCTGCGATACCGATGAGTATAAGCGAACCCAGGATGGCGTTGCCCATACCTCCGCCGGTTTCTCCCACCGGCTTGGGCAGTTGCGTCAGGAAATCGATGTTAAGGGCGGCGGCGCCCTGAAAAATGACGTAGCCCAGGATCAGGACAAGCGGTATCAGGGCCAGAATTGCGGACAGCGCACAGAGGAAGTAGGCGATCCCGCTTTTGATTTTGCGGCTGCGCCGGCGCAGATCGTTTTTCATGTTCGCTTGCCCTTGCCCGCCCTGCTCCCGGTTTTCCGCACCAGCAACCGGGCCAGCAGATTGAGAAGCAACGTGATCACCAGGAGGATCAAAGCCAGCTCGACCAGCGCCGACATGTGCAGGCCGGCCGTGACCTCGGCGAATTCGTTAGCGATGACGCTGGCTATGGTATAGGCGGGAGCGAATATCGATGCCGATATCTCAGGCCGGTTGCCAATGACCATGGTGACCGCCATGGTCTCTCCGAGCGCCCGGCCCAACCCCAGAATGATCGCGCCGAGGATGCCCGGCCTGGCAAGCGGCAGAACCGCCATGCGCACGGTTTCCCAGGGAGTAGCCCCGAGCGCCTGCGCGGCTTCCTTCTGCTCGAGGGAGACATTGAGCATCGATTCCCTGGATATCGCCGAGATGGTCGGCAGTATCATGATCGCCAATATGACAGCGGCTGAAAAAAGGCCTACGCCATAGACCGGCCCCTGGAAGATGGGAATGAAGCCGAGGTTGTCGGAAAAAAATGGCTCGATCGTTTGTCCCAGGAACGGGGCCAGCACGAATATTCCCCAGAGCCCGTAAACCACGCTGGGGATGGCCGCCAGCAGTTCCACCACGAATGCCAGCGGCGAGCGCAGCCAGCGTGGGGCGAACTGGCTGAGGTAGATAGCGATTCCCAGGCTCAGGGGTACGGCCATGGCCAGCGCCAGCAGCGAAGAAACGATAGTGCCGTAGATGAAAGGCTTGGCGCCGTAAATATCTTTGACCGGGTCCCATTCCTCAGAGGTCAGGAACCCCAGACCGAACTCCTTGATCGACAGATCCGCCGTTTGGTACAGCTTATAGACCAGCAGCCCCATGAGGACGACGATCCCGGTGGCGGCCAGAAAGGCGATTGATTTGAAAAGGGAGTCCCCGAACCGGCCACGCACCGTCCTTGATGCGGCGGCCAGGCGCACGCGAAGATTATCTTTCGAAGTCATATTTCCTGGGAATAAGGCAGTTTGCGAGTCTCTTGCATATCTTTCATTCAGAATACTCACAGACAAGGTATCAGAGTTTGGCTCGATGCAGGTTAATAAAAAGTGAACGAATTGTGAACGAATTGTGAACTGCTTCGGACCGGAATAGGAGTCGTGAGGCGCTGCTTCGCTTGAAGCTGGTTTCCTGGGGTATAAGCGCGGGGGACCGGCCTGCGGCCGGTCCCCCGCGCGTTCGCTATGAGAAGTGTCCTGTGATGGACACGTTGCTGTTACGGAGCCAGGCTCTGCCCGTTGTAGTTGATCTTCCTGATCTGGTCTTCCACTTTCTTGACCATTTCAGGTGGTTGTGACACGTAGTCGAGGGCCGCCGTGTACTGCGATCCGTCGTGGATGGCCCACCAGAGGAAGCTCACCATCGCCTGACCCTTGGCCTGGTCTTTCTGATTCTTGTAAACCAGGATGTAGGTGAAGCCGGCTATGGGATAGGCGTCCTTGCCGTCGGGGTTACCCAGGGATATCCGCAGATCGGCGGGCAGCTTTGCGATCGCGGTCTGAACGGCCGCCTTGGTGCTATCCAGGGTGGGCTCAACGAAGCTGCCCGCCTTGTTCTTCATCGAGGCATAGGGCATCTTGTTCTGCTTGGCATAGGCCAGTTCCACATAGCCGATGGCGCCCTTGGTCTGTGACACCTGGCCGCTGACGCCCTCGTTCCCCTTGCCGCCCAGGCCAACCGGCCACTTGACTTCCTTGCCCTTGCCCACTTTGTCATGCCATTCGGGGCTGACCGCGTCCAGATAGCTGGTGAAGATGTTGGTGGTGCCGCTGCCGTCGGAGCGATGCACGGTGACAATGTCCTTATCGGGGAAATTCACGCCGGGGTTGTCGGCTTTCAGCGCCGGGTCGTTCCACTTGGTGATCTCGCCCAGGAAGATGCCGGCAAGGTTCTCGGGTGTCAGCTTGAGCCCCGTCTGGACGCCCTCGACATTGTAAGTAACCACGACAGCGCCAGCGACCGTGGGGATATGCAGCAGCTCCGCCGGGGCCTTGGCCAGATCGGCGTCCGACATGGCCGCGTCGGAAGCCCCGAAGTCAACCGTCTGCGCGATAATCTGCTGGATGCCGGCGCCGCTGCCTACCGACTGGTAGTTGATCGTCGCCTGCGGATACTGCTTGCCGAACACGTCGAACCACTTCGAATAGATGGGAAACGGGAAGGTTGCTCCGGCTCCCGTCAGAGAGGCGCTGGGAACGACGATGCCGCTGGCGCTGGTTGAGCTGCCGCTGTCCTCCCCGCACCCTGCAGCCGCCACCATTAGCGCCAGTACGACGATTACTGCCACCGCCAGCGCCAAGTGCTTACTGAGCCTTGCTTTTTTCAAACCGATCAGTCCTCCTTAAATTGACCTTTCCAATAAGTGCCGCGTTAACATTAGCAGACCCGTTAAAGACAGAGGTTAATAAGTGGTAAATAAATTGTGAATAAAATATGAACGGGGGGATCCGGTGCCGCGACACCTGTCAGAGGCTGAAATCGAGCGAGGTTTTACTTGTCCTCTGTTTCTTCGACTTCAAACTTGTACCCGAATCCGTAGTGAGTCTGCAGGAATGTCTGACTGCTGAATTCCTGGGCAAGTTTCTTCCGTATTCTCCTCACGAACACATCGACCGAGCGGTCGCCGTGAAGCCTCTCGTAGCCCCATACTGATTTGTAGATATCTTCCCGCGAGATCACGAGGGGCGATTCCCGGGCGAGCAGATAAAGGACAGCGAATTCCTTCGAGGTCAGACCCAGGGGCTGGCCCTCGCCGAACGCTTCCTTCCTCTCGGGGTCGATGGTCAGCCGGCCGAAGGTGAGAGGCTCGGGTTTGCCCGGCCCGACCTTGGACTGCCGATGCCTCCTTAGATGGGCTTCGACCCTGGCCATGAGTTCACTCATCCCGAACGGCTTGGTGATGTAATCGTCCGCACCTATAGATAGTCCCTGCACTTTGTCGAACTCGCTGGTGCGGGCGCTGCTGATGATGATGGGCAGGTCGAAACCCTCCTCGCGCACCTGTTCGCACAGCTTCCAGCCATCCATTTCCGGCAGCATCAAATCGAGGATCATGAGATCGGGATGTTCCCGGCGCAGCACCCTCAGGCCTTCGAGCCCGTTTGCGGCAACCAGGCAACGGTACCCGAGCTTCTTGAGATTGAAGACGATCGCCTCACGGATAGCTTCATCGTCCTCGACGACGAGGATGCGTGCGGGGTTTGTTTTGTGTTTATCCATGCCTTGATTCTAACAGAGGCGGCTTTTCCAGGGGGGACAAGAACACCGGAATATTCACGGGATGTAGTAAAGCTTGTCGTTGAGCTCCCCCCAACAATAACTTGAGATCTCGCTTTGCGCCGCTATCATGAGAGACTCCTTCCCGTTTGAGGATTATCCGGATTTATTGTAACTGCTATTCTCGATTGTTTGGTTACAAAGCGGTTAACAAGTTGTTACAAACAGGTGAACTTCAAGATCCGTTTATGCCGCTTCGGATAAACCTGGGGGGAAGAAAACCCCGGGAGCCTCGCGCTAACGGCCCCCGGGTTCTGTCTGCCTCGATCACCGTTATCTGCAGGCAATCAGTTGTGTTTGTTCACGGATGAACGCAGCGTGGTTACTATTTTTCCTTCTCCATCACCGTTGATGACGCCAGCATGTCGTCCGCCATCGCCGCCTCCACTTGCCGCTCCAGGGCCTGATCGGACAGATCGTTGGCTTTGTAACTATCAGCTTCATCCTCCTCTTCTTCACCTTCATCCTCTTCTTCACCTTCATCCTCCCAACTGCCGGCCATCCACGTATGCGAGATTTTGTTGATGACGAGGTTGCCGTCGTCCTGTAGCTGAAGGAACGAACCGGCATTGCTGTCAGTGTCCGACTGCCAGAGGGCGACCCCCGCCCGGTTATAGAGAACAAAATTGCCGTCCTCCTGCATGACAGCATACCAGGCGTTATCGCCGAGCGTATCAGTGGCCCATGTCGCTTCGAGTATGACGCTTCCGTCCTCATGGTGCACTTTCTCGTAGAGGACCATGTTGCCGTCCGCCTGCAGGATGAGTATGTACTCGCCATTGATCGAGGTGAGCATCTGTATGGATTTTATTATTATTTTCCTGACACCATGCTGACGAGCACCTAACATCCTTTCCCTAAACCCTATAAAAACCACCCCCTTTCAAAGCCTGGCTTTTCATGAAACTTCTCGCCTCGACATACGAATAGTGTGAAGGAGGAAAATACACGTAACCCATCTCCGGGAGCGGCAACTCTTCCCAGCCGGCAACAAACTCTTCCCAGAAATCAATCAGTTCCGGATCGTACCAGCCGGACAACCAGACCTGTTCCATCGTATCTTCTCCTTGAATCAGAACCCGGTAAGGGGTTCGTTAATTAACCTCGCTCAGGAGGGTCACGCTCTTGTCGCGCCAATCAAGCGCGACCGACTTCTGCCGCGGCTCCCTGGGGATATAGCTCAGATACCGATCGGGGGTGATCGACAATATCTTCCCCGTGCCTTC
>JBBAAB010000058.1:0-8131 GCA_041658445.1 Thermoleophilia bacterium | reverse complement strand
AAAGGAGTTCGACGTCGATGTGCGCTACGACCTGGACCAGGAACAGCTGCTTAAAGAGATAGGCGCTTACAACGCGATCATCATCCGCAGCTCGACGCAGATGACGAAGGAGATAATCGAGGCAGCCGATCAGCTCAAGGTGATCGGCCGGGCCGGAATCGGCGTTGATAACGTCGACGTCAAGGCGGCCACCAAGAAAGGCGTCATTGTCGCCAACGCGCCGCAGAGCAACATCGTGGCCGCGGCCGAGCACACCATCGGCCTGCTGCTGGCACAGAGCCGCAATATCCCGCAAGCCCACGGCTCGCTCAAGGCGGGCAAGTGGGAGCGCTCCAGCTTCGGCGGCGTGGAGCTTGCTGAAAAGACGCTGGGCGTCATCGGCTTCGGACGTATCGGTGTACTGGTGGCGCAGCGCGCCAAGGGTCTGAAAATGAAGATCGTGGCCTACGATCCCTATGTGAGCGCCGCCCGTTTCGAGGAGCTAGGGGTCGAGGGTGCTGAGAGTATCGATGATTTATACAAGGCCGCGGATTTCATCACCATCCATCTTCCCAAGAGTCCGGAGACGGCCGGATTTGTCGATGAAGCCGCGTTTGCGAAGATGAAAGACGGCGTGCGTATCGTCAACTGCGCCCGCGGCGGCATTGTCAAGGAGTCGGCGCTGGTCGAGGCGCTTAAGTCCGGCAAGGTAGCCGGCGCCGCCATCGATGTTTTTGAGAAGGAACCACCGCTGGGCAACCCGCTGCTTGATTTCGACAGCGTCGTGGCGACCCCGCACCTGGGGGCGTCGACGATTGAAGCCCAGGACCGCGCCGGCACGATAATCGCCGAGCAGGTAGCGGCGGCGCTGAACAACCAGTTCGTCAGCAACGCTGTCAACATCGCTCCGGTCGGCCCGGAAGAGATGAGCGTCCTAAGGCCGTTTCTGCCGCTTGTGGAGAAGCTGGGGCACCTCATCGTGGAGATCGCGGAAGGCCCGCTGGAAAAGTTTGAAATCACCTACCAGGGCGCGCTGGCGGAATATAACACGAAGCTGCTGACGGTCGCCTTTTTCAAGGGAGTATTCGAGGGCAGGGTCGAGGATACCGTCAACTACGTAAACGCCGAGGGCATCGCTGAGGAGCGTGGCATCGAGGTCACCGAATCGAAGAGCCGCAAGTCGGTGGACTATACCAACATGATAACGGTCTCCACCACGGACAAGCGCGGCGAGCTGACCGTGGGCGGCACCACGATCGGCCCCAACCACCATCCGCGCTTCGTCAAGATCTACCGGCACGATATCGACATCGAACCGGCACAGTACATGGCTTTCTTCCGTTACGATGACGTGCCGGGCATGATCGGCCGCGTCGGCACCCTGCTCGGTGATCGCGACATCAACATCGCAAACATGAACGTGGGCCGCAAGAAGCGCGGCGGCAAGGCGGTCATGTCGGTGACGCTGGACAAGCCCATCTCCGAAGAAATACTCGCGGAGATCAAGGCCCAGCCGGGGTTTGATGACGTGACGTTTATTACGTTTGGCTGAAAATAACTCGGATTATCAAGTGGAAAATCAAGGGGACATCCTGGAACAGGGTGTCCCCGAACTTTTATGTCGAAAGGCGCTCCCCTTCTTCCTGCTTCAGGTGAATCCTGAACTTATCCGTTTACATGAAAATTGTGCTGGTTATCCATGGCTTTTGTGTATGTATTATCTGACGAGATGACTTCGACCCTGTAAAAGCACTGGCCTTCGGCTCCGGGCATCTTGGCGCCGTGGGGTGCGAGCACGCCGGTTTTCCAGGTTGTGATGCCACCGCTCGTGCTTTCGGCGAGCATGACGGAGATGCTGTGAGCCGTTGAGATATCCCCGCCGCTGGCCCCGTAAATGACCCTCACGCTGGCCGCGTCTCCCTGTATCTGGGCGGTGAAAGTGATCATGTCACCGAAGCTGGCATTTGCGTTGTTCACGGCATAAGAGACGATGACCGGCTGAGGCGCATTGCCTGGTTGCGGCGGACACGGCTCAGCTGGATTAACGTTCGCCTGACCGGCATTGGTTGACGTCGTGGCGTTAGTCGTGGCTGTGGTAGATGTGGCGGGGGTCGTGTTCGTCTGCACCGTGTCTGTCTGTGCGCCTGATCCGTTGTTGACCTGATCGCTGCTCCCACAGCCCATAGCCGCAATCATGAGGGTTAACGCTGTAACGGCAAAAATTACGGCCACGATCTTCTTCGTGATGTTTCTGTTTTTCGCGACCAATTTCATTTCAGTCTCCTTTGCATGTGTGTGATTTTACATATGACGCCTGCCACCCGGAATACTTACGCGAAGATCGCTTCAGCGCCTGCAAATGACATTAAATCCAGCCGCTTATGATTAGGAACGGCGGTATTCGGCTATAACAATTCCTGAGCCCTGAAAGTCGCAACGGCACGTTCGTTGGCTTCCCGAAAATATGATATCTTTATAGGCAAGTTTCTGCGCCTTTAGTCGCCTTTGGAGGATTGTAATGGCAGCAAAGAAAGACAACCCCTTCGCCGAGTTTGAACGCCTGACCTCTGAGATCGAGGAGATGTTTTTCCGCTTCTATGGAGGTCCGAGGCTGAGGATCATGAAGGGTGGCGCCTTTCAGCCGCTCGCCGACGTTTTCTATGTCAAGAAATCCAACACGGTGATCGTCAAACTCGAGATTCCGGGAATCTCACCCGATGACGTCAGGCTTACGTTGCAGGACAAAGCCCTCATTGTCGAAGGCACACGTGTAGATACCGGCAACGAGGGGGAGAAGGTCTATCAGCAGATGGAGATCGATTACGGTCATTTCAAGAGGAAGATCATGCTGCCCGTATCCGTAGATGTTGAAAATTCAAAGGCTACGTATAAGGAAGGGTTTCTTACCCTGGAACTGCCGGTGGCCGAGCATAAATCATCCGCCATCAAGGTGCCAATCACGATAAAGGAAAAAAATTGATGGAAGGAAGCATCACCGATTCACCGCCGCTTATCACGTCGGTTGATAAAATACCAGATACTATTCCCATTTTGCCACTGCGGGAGACCGTGGTGTTCCCGGAAACGGTGACACCGCTGGCGGTCGGGCAGGAACGTTCGGTCAAGCTGATCGACGACGTGCTCCACAAGGACAAAATGATCGGTCTGGCCACCATCACCAACGAGGAAGTCGAAGTGGCGGGGCCAGACGACATCTTCCGGGTCGGCACCGTGGCCGTGATTCACAAAATGCTCAAGGTGCCGGACGGTTCCCTGCGCATCCTTGTGCAGGGCCTTAAACGCGTGAGAATAGTCGAATACATCGGCACTGAACCCTACCTGGTGGCGAAGGTCGAGGTGCTTGACGACCAGGTTGAAATGACAAAAGAGGTCGAGGCTCTTTCCCGTAACCTGCAGAATGTCTTCACGAAAATTATCGGGATGGTGCCCTACCTGCCGGAAGAGCTGCAGATGGCGGCCTCCAACGTTGATGACCCAAGCGCGTTATGTTATCTGATCGCCTCGGCTATCAAGATCAAGACCGGCGAGAAGCAGGAGCTGCTGGAAGAGACCGACGTGGAGAAGCGTCTGCGCAGGCTTACCGTCATCCTTACCCGCGAACTCGAGGTCTTCGAGCTGGGCAGCAAGATCCAGAACGATGTCCAGAGCGAGATGGACAAAAACCAGCGCGAGTACTTCCTGCGTCAGCAGATGAAGGCGATCCAGGAAGAGCTGGGGGAGACCGACGAGATCGCCGCGGAGGTCAACGAGCTGCGCGGCCAGATCGACGAGCTCAAGCTGCCCGAGGAGGTCGACCGACAGGCGAGGCGCGAGCTGGACCGGCTCTCAAAGCTGCAGCCGGCGGCCGCCGAGTATTCGGTTATCCGGACCTACCTGGACTGGATCCTGACAATTCCCTGGAACAAGAGCACCGAGGATATCCTCGATATCGCCCGCGCCCAGCAGATTCTCGATGAGGACCATTACGACCTCGAGAAGGTCAAGAACCGCATACTCGAGTATCTGTCCGTCGCCAAACTGAAGAAAGACATGGCCGGGCCAATCCTCTGCTTCGTGGGGCCGCCCGGTGTAGGCAAGACCTCGCTGGGGCATTCGATCGCACGCGCCCTGGGACGCAAGTTCATACGCATCTCCGTGGGCGGAGTGCGCGACGAGGCCGAGATACGCGGCCACCGCCGTACATATATAGGCGCCATGCCCGGCACGATCATCCGCGCCATCCGCGACTCCGAGTCCAATAACCCTGTGTTCATGATCGATGAGATGGACAAGCTGGGCGCCGACTTCCGCGGCGACCCGTCCTCGGCGCTTCTGGAAGTGCTCGATCCGGAACAGCATTTCAGCTACCGCGACCATTACCTGGACCTGCCTTTCGACTTGAGCAGGGTACTCTTCATCGCCACGGCCAACATGCTCGACCCGATTCCGCCGGCGCTCCGTGACCGCATGGAGGTCATTGAACTTTCCGGTTACACCGAGGAAGAAAAGCTCCATATCGCAAAAAAATATTTAGTCGCCAAGCAGACGGAGGCCAACGGCCTGAGCAAGAGGAATATCGCCTTCACGGACAAGGCCATCCTCAAGATCATCCAGGAATACACCCGCGAGGCGGGACTGAGGAACATCGAGCGCGAGATCGGCTCGGTCTGCCGCAAGGTCGCCCGCGAGCTTGCGGAGGGCAAAAAAGGCAAATTCAAGATCGATGAGAAGGCCGTGGAGAAGTATCTGGGCAAGAAGCGCTATTTCTCCGAGGCAAAGCGCATGACCTCGGAACCCGGCGTTGCCACCGGCCTGGCCTGGACCACGAGCGGCGGCGACATCATCTTCATCGAGGCCACCAGCATGCATGGGAAGGGCAGTTTGACCCTTACCGGCCAGCTGGGAGACGTCATGAAGGAATCGGCCCAGGCGGCGCTGTCATGGGTGCGTTCCCACTCGGATGAACTGGGCATCGATGAGGAATATTTTCAGAAGCATGACATCCACGTGCATGTTCCCGCGGGCGCCGTGCCCAAGGACGGCCCCTCGGCCGGTGTAACCATGACCACGGCGCTGGCTTCGCTGGCCATCGGCAAACCGGTGGCTTCCAACGTGGGCATGACCGGCGAGGTGACCCTGAGCGGCAAGGTGCTGCCCATCGGCGGGCTGAAAGAAAAGGTCCTGGCGGCACGCCGCGCCGGACTCGACACCATCATCCTGCCGCGCGAGAACGAAAGGGACCTCGACGACGTGCCCGAGCATCTGCGCAAGACGATGACTTTTATTCCGGTTGATGAAGTCAACGAGGTTCTCAAGGCGGCGCTGCTGGATGGATCGGTGAAGACGAAGGCGAAGCGCTCGGTCAGCGGCAAGAAACCAGCCGCCGCCAAGGCGAGCGCCAGGAAAGGCGCTGGCAGCAGCAGCACCAGGAAAGCCGCCGGCGGCGCTTGACCGGCGCGTTCAGCCTGGGGCGATCATGGGTTACCGTATCAGGGAAGTCTTTCAGTCTCTGCAGGGAGAAGGGCCGGCGATGGGCGCGGCCGCGAGCTTCATCCGATTTTCGGGATGTAACCTCACCTGTTCGTACTGTGATACGGATCATCGATCTGGATCTGAACTGACCCTCGATGACCTGGTCTCCCGGGTTGGGCATGGGCCGGACAGGGTTGTGATCACGGGCGGCGAGCCGTTGCTGGCGGGTGAACAGCTGGTCGGTCTGGCGGCTGCGATCAGCGCGACCGGCAGAAGCGTGGATATCGAAACCAACGGGACGATAGCTCCGCCCCGGGAACTATCCGGCTTCGTGGATAACTACGTAATATCACCCAAGCTGTCAAACTCCGGCAATCTCCCCGACGATCGCAAACTGGCTGCGGATCTGCCCCAGGGACCGCTGAAGTTTGTCGTGGACGGCGCCGAGGACCTTCAGGAAGTAAGTCGCATCGTGAAGACGCTGCCAGGCCGTGAGGTTATCATCATGCCGATGGGTACGAACGCGGAAGCCATGGTCCGGAAGATGAAGCTCCTGAGCCAACCCGTGGCGGCGTACGGCTGGAGACTTTTACCGCGGCTCCATATACTCCTGGGTATCGAATAGGCGTTGGAACATGTGTCTCGTCGCCGGCGCCATGCGGCTGTAAGAGCAGCGCTCCGGCTATAACTCTTTCTCTCCCACCACGATGGTGGTTTCGATACCGCCTCTAATGCCAGCGGTCAATTCCAGCCTGCAAACGACGGGTTTGACGACTTCGCAGTATTCCGCATAGATCTTCGCCGCGAGGTGTTCGTGAGAGATGGGCAGGTCCGCAAAACCGTAGTAATAGAATTTTAGCGACTTGAGCTCCGGCAGCAGGTTGCCGGGAATGAACGTGATCCGGGAACGATAAAAGTCGAGGTACCCCGTCATCGGACACCGCGCCACCAGTTCGGCAAAATCGTAGGTGACTGTCTGCGATACCTTGCCCGCGTATGGGATCGTCTTGATCCGGTACGGGTTCTCGAACTCCATGGCGGCGGAGATGCGCTGCTCCAGATCCTCATCCGTCATGTCTTCGATCTTCGGGTCATATTTCCAGTCGTCAACCACGCTTTGCTCCTATCTCATGTCAGGGGATAACTGATTCCCGCTACTTTTTTGACGCCGCGAGCGCTTCGGCTCTTTCGACGCAGGTCCCGCATTTGCCGCAGGGATCTTCCTCACCCCTGTAGCAACTCCAGGTTTCCCTTTCATAGTCTATCCCAAGTTTCTGCCCCAGCTGCACGATCCTGGTTTTCGTCCATGAAATAAAAGGAGCGTACACTGAAATCGCATCGTAATTGCCGGCCTGGATGGTCTTTTCAAAAGATGTGACGAATTCCGGGCGGCAATCTGGGTAGATGGCATGATCTCCGGTATGAACCGCGATCGCCAGCCGGTCATATCCTTGTGAGATGGCATACCCGCCGGCGATGGACATCATGATCATGTTACGGTTCGGCACCACGGTCAGGCGCATGGACTCGTCCTGGTAATGGCCTTCGGGCACCTCGATGTTCCCGGACGTCAGGGCGTTGCCCTGCAGCAGCCCGTTGATGTTGCTGATATCAGTAATCCGGTGGGACACTCCCAGTTTTTCACAAGTCCTCGCGGCGTATTCCAGTTCCTTTCCTTGCCGCTGCCCGTAGTTGAACGAAATCGCCAGGACCTCATCGCCTTCGGCCAGCAGGTGATACAGGAGGGTGGTGGAATCCATTCCGCCTGAGAATACGCATACTGTCTTGTGAGCCATCGGAGGTTCCGTTCCTTTTATTCCAGCCCTGGACCCGCGTATTCGCAGCCGGACGAGGGCGTTTCCAGAACGACTATCTTTGCGAGTCCGGGCAGTTCCGCTTCGATCCGTCTCCAGATCCACGCCGCCAGGTTCTCGCTCGTGGGATTTTCCAGGCCCTCGACCTCGTTCAGGCAGCGGTGATCCAGCGCTTCAAAGACGGGCCTGAAGACCAGGCTGATCTCGGCGAAGTCGGTGACCCAACCGCTCTGCTCCCCGACATCGCCGGAGACATGGATCTCCACGCGAAAAGAATGCCCATGCAGGCGCTTGCACTTATGATCGTCGGAAACGTTCGGCAGGTAGTGCGCCGCTTCGATTTGATAACTCTTGAATATCCGCATTCAGACAACCTCAATCCTCGTTATTCGTTTCTACGATTGTAACCAATCAGGCGCTCCGAGTCTTGTTTTTGAAGCAGGTCCGTGGCGCTGCATGGCATCAATGATGTTCGCTTTGTTATTTATTCCGGCGGCGAATTCTTCATTGTGGGCAGACTGCCATCCGTAAAGCCATCCGCGGACTATTCAATTCCGAGGGCGGAATTCTCCAAAAAAAGAAAGGCGCCCGACTGGGGCGCCTCAGAATCACTCGAATCACTTCGCTTGATTGTTCTTAACCAGGAACCAGGAACTGCGAACCGGGAGCTGTTCTTCCTATCCCCCCGCCACCGCCGGCACGATACTGACTTCGGCCCCGTCGGCGACTTCGGTGGCCATCCCGTCCGCAAACCTGATGTCATCGCCGTCCACATAGATATTGATAAACCGCCGCACCTCGCCGTTCTCCAGCAGCCGCTCGGCGATGCCCGGATGCCGGTTCTCCAGCTCCATGATGATGCCGCC
>JBBAAB010000057.1:0-8224 GCA_041658445.1 Thermoleophilia bacterium | reverse complement strand
CTTCATGGCCAGGTCCAGCGCGGGGTCGAAGCCGCCCACCAGGGCGATACCGGGTGAATCAGGCAGGCTCACTCCGCCCTGGTCGGTTATGGCGATGTGCAGCCTGTCGAGGCCGATGGCGAAACCGACCGCCGGCTCCGGCCGCCCAAAACGCGCCAGCAACCCGTCGTAGCGGCCGCCGCCGCCGACAGGAAAGCCCAGCTCACCGCTGAGCACCTCGAACACAATGCCCGTGTAGTAATCAAAATCGCTCAGGATGCCCAGATCAAAGAGGATGCGGCCCGCGAAACCGTACCGGCTTACAAGATAATAGGTCCGCGCCAGGCGCTTGAGCGCCTCCTCCATCGCCGGACCGCGCACGTAATCCTGAGCCTCGATCAGCACTTCAGAACCGCCGCGCAGCCTGGTCACGCCCAGGATAGCCTCGCGGTCATCATCGGATATATCAAGACCGGCAACCACGGCCGAGAGTTTCACCAGATCCCTCTCGGCAAGAGCGTCGAAAACGGCCTCGCGGTTCTCGCCCTTGACACCAGCACTATCAAGCAGAGCCTTGAAGAAGGAAGACTCCCCCAGGCCTACCGAAAACTCTTCCAGCCCGCAGGCAGTCAAAGCCTGACATAGCACGGCCAGCACCTCGGCATCCACCACGGGGGATTCAACGCCGATGAGTTCCAGCCCGGCCTGGTAGAATTCCGACTGGCGGCCACGTTGCGGCGTCGTTGGCCTGAAAGAATTTGCGAAGTAGCAGAGCCTGAAAGGCGGCTCCCGGTCAGCCATCTTTGTGGAAACCAGACGCGCTATCGGCGTCGTCATCTCCGGACGCATCATCAGAACCTCACCGCGTACATCGAACAGGCGGAAAGACCTTTTAAAGCGCTTTTCTCCGGCGACATCCATCGCCGACTCCATCTCGAGGGTCGGCGTGATCACTTCCTGGTATCCGAAGCTGTCAAAAACCCCGCGTATGCGGGATTCGAGCCAGCGCTGCTCGATGGCTTCGGCAGGCAGAACGTCCTTGGTTCCTGAAGGAATTGGCGTAATTTTCATAAGAATTTAGTTTATAGGGGCAAGGCTGCGAGTGCAAAGAAAAGCTTAAGCTTACCGGGCGCAGCGCCCGATTATATTTATAGGCGGCCACGCTGATTGCTAAAAAGCGGAAGATGGCAAATAACAATAGCACAGGCCAATGGACTGAAAACAGGGGGCGCGGCCGCCATTTTTCCACATATTTTCAGGCAGATCGAAACATCTGCCGAATCATGGCCCCGGGCCCCGACCCGGGGCCATCTTTTTTTGCGCGAGAATGTGTATTAGGGACCGCGAAAAGCGGGCATAATAGTTAAGCCGGAAGGCAGCTGGAAAATGTGGACCGGTAAAATCCCTGAAGGCAGGCAGGCGACTAGGAGGCGGGGCATAAATAAAGGCCCGGACGGACCGGGCCTTTGAGAGATGATAAGCCTTTACAGGCCATCTCTCCGGTATTTTATTTATCCAACATACCCATTAAGATTATACCCACGCCCAAGTAGGGTAAAACAGCGGAAAACTGATTTCACGAAATCGTAACGAAAGAAGGGGAAGCAGTTAACATGAGCGATATGATCCACAGCCTGCTCATCGCACACAGCCAGAAAGTATCGATGGCCGTGCATGCCTTAAAAAGCGCCAGTGAAGCCTGGCAACGCGGCGACCTTGAGGATCTGGAGCGCTTCGTCGCCGATCTTTCAAACCTGGAAAAGGAAGCAGACTCGCTGCGGCGCAATGTCGCCAGGGAGATATCGGCCCCGGACATCCCACATGCGAAGCGGGAGCTTTTCCGGCGCCTGGTCCACGAGACCGACAACGTCGCCGACACAGCCCGGCGCGCGGGCCGGTTCCTGCTCATCATCAAGGACCTGCTGTTGCCGCCCCAGATAAAAAGCGACATCGTCAAGATGACTTCCATGTGCCAAGCGGCCATGTCACGGCTGGCGGAGGCCATCCATTGTCTGAGCGAACCACCCGAACGGCGTAGCGAGCACATAGCGCATATCAGCGAGATGGAAGAAAGCGTGGATGACCTGGAGTTCAAGATCCAGCATGAGGCCGCCGGTCTTACGGTCGATACCTGGAGCGCCATTATCCTCTGGAGGCTGGTGATCACGGTGAGCCGTATCGCGGACAACGTCGAAGACGCCGCCGACGAGCTGCTCGCGTACGAAGGGGAACTCTAGCCTTCCTCCCACTTCGCCACCTGGGCCCTGGCGGTGCCCAGATATGGCAGCGAGATACCCACTGCGTCAAAGCCCATTTTAACAAGCCTCTCCATCAGTTCCGGACTCTGGGCGATATCACCCGCCGCGGCCACGAAGGTCTTGCCCCTGCCGCGAGTGGCGATCTCTTCCAGAAGTTGAATGACGGCCGGGTGCGTGGGATCAAATAAAGAAGCAACACGTTCGCTCTCGCGGTCAACCCCCAGGCAGCACATCGTAAGGTCGTTGACGCCGACGCTGAGGAAGTCTACCTGGGCCTCGAGTATCCTGTCGATGGTCAGAGCCGCGGCCGGCGTTTCGATGGAGGCGCCAAAAGCGACATTTTCGTGAGGCCTCAGACCCACCTCGAAGGCGACCTGCCTGGCCCGCTCATACTCATCGACACTGCGCACGAAAGGCACCTTGATGCCCAGGTTGGCGCATCCTGACTCGACCGCCCGCCGCACCGCCTCGTACTCGGCGCGCAGCAGGACCGGATTCTGCAACTCCCTGCCGATGCCGCGCCATCCCAGCAGCGGATTACGCTCCAGAGGCTCATCCTCTCCACCGCGCAGCCGCCTGAATTCGTCGGTCGGCGCGTCCAGGGTTTTGTACCAGACCTGCTTCCCCTTGAAAGCCGTCGCTACAACCTGCAGAGCTTCGAAAATGGATACGGTCAATGTCTCCCCCTTGCCGTCCCTGAGCAGCCTGCCCGGGTGGACGCCGCCCTGGAGCAGAAGATAATCATTGCGGAAAGAGATGACGCCATCGGCGATGCCTGCCGCTTTCTCGGCTGATTCGGGGACGTTGATAGTGGTCATTAAAAGTGTTTTAGTTTCGACCAGGCGCTCGGGACCGTACTCGCGCTCCTTGACGCGTGGCCCGATGCCATCCAGCACGAGCCCCCGCCAGCCATCGACGGTAACCACGTCACCGTCGTGAAGCACGTCCTGGCCGTAGCGGGTGCCTACTACGCAGGGGACCTGAAACTCACGCAGGATGTTCGCCCCATGGCTCGTGGCGCCACCCTCGTCGGCGACAACCGCGGCCGCGTCCTTGAAACGCGGGGCCAGATCCTGGGTCAGGCGGCGCAACAGCACCACTTTCCCCTTGACCAGCCTGGTGATGCCGTCACGATCCGGGTCGATATTGATGACCTCTCCCCAGCCGATGCGGGGGCTAACGCCGATACCGCGCACCATGACGATCTCCGGCTGCGTGTATTTGATCTGCCTTAGCGATAGCTTGTCGAGACCGGTGACCGGCCTTGTCTGCAGTAACACCAGCCCGTCGGGACCGCGACACCACTCGATGTCCTGTGGCGCGCTCAAGCCCTTTTCCGCCTTGATGCCATATGAAACCAGAGCACGGACGTCTTCGTCGGACAGCTTGCTCTCTTCGCGGTTTTCCGGCTTGACGGCACGGCGCTCGCCGTCGGCGCCGTAATAATATTCCTGCGGACGGTTATCGCGGTGGATTATCTTAAGGGTGTTTTTGTTTATCCGGTACAGATCTGGTGTTACGTCTCCGGAAACGACCGCCGGGCCGTAACCATATGCCGCTTCCAGCACCGCGACATCCCGCTCCCCTGTAGCCGGATCGACCGTAAAGAGAACACCTGAACTCTTCGCCGTCTCCATCTGCTGAAAAATAAGCGCCACGGCTACGCCGGCGGGATCGAGACCCATCCTGAGCAGATAACGGAGACTGCGCGTGTTAAAGGCGGAAGTCCAGCATTTGCGGACAGCCTCGAATGTCTTCTCCAGGGAAGAGACCCCGAGCACGGTTGATAACATGCCCGAGAAAGAAGCCCCGGCGCTGTCCTCGTAAGACCCTGAGCTGCGTATGGCAAGAGGGCGGCTGTCATTCGCGGAAAGATCCTTGTACACGACCCCCATCTGCCGCGCCAGGTCAACGGGCATCCCAGCATCGTTGATGAGCGAAGCAATGCGGCGCGCAGGTCCTGCGACGTCGGCCGGATCGGCCACCAGCGCCGCCATCGCCTCTCCGATGCCGGTCCTGATGCCCGACTTCTCGATAAAGTAATACCATGCATCTGTAGTTAGAACAACGGCGGAAGGCGTCGGCAGATCCAGCTTCGCGAGACGTGCAAGGTTTGCCGCTTTACCTCCGGCGCGCGCGGTGGTCACCTCATCGAGAATACCGGCGGAGCGCAAGTCCAGCCAGAACTCCCCGGATAACGCCGGCGAGGGCGATTGATTTTGTTTTTCTGAGTTTATGACCATCATTGCCGGAAACAATCCATCGGGAAAAGCCAAACGCCACATGAACCTGATGCTTTCGAACAGAGAAAGGTGCGCGAAACAAGTATTCCCCGGCGAGCTGGTTCCTTAACGGAATCAGGTTCGGGAAGGGAGCCCGGTGGATCGCTAAAGCAGCGCTCCCGTGGGATATGAATAGGAATCCCCCACGTCGTCTTCACATGTCCCCCGGGCAAACGCGAAGAATGATGTCACGCCATGTGGAATTTCATACCTGACCTGTGTAGTCAGACTGTCGCCCGCGGCAAGATTCCCCAGCAGCAACGGTGTCGCGGTCACGGCAACGACTCCATAACTGGCGTAAAGGGACGATACCTGGATGTTATTCGCGTCGCCATCACCGATATTTCCGATCGTATATTCAACAGTCAGGAAGCGCGACCTGTAATCCGCATAGGATGCCCAGTACGTCCAGCCGTTCGCCAGACTGAGCTGTGGCGCTCCCAGGGTGAAAGTTTCAATAACCGCGCCGCTCGAGTCAATTGCGCTCACTTTCAGCGCCGTATCCCCTTCGTCCACTTTCATGTGTTCATATCCCGAGTATGCAAGGATGTCGCCTGCCTGGAGCGCGGGCGCTCCGCTTAAGGGGGCGCCGCCGCCGCCGGTGATGATGTAGTGAATGCCGTCTTCCAGATGATGCAGGTAGAAATGTTCGTGTCCTTCGAAGACGACATCCACGCCATTCGCCAGGAAAAGAGCGTGAATCTCGGCCTTGTTCGCCTGACCGGTTGCGTTGCCAACATTAGTCCAGGGGTCGCCCGCATGAGCGCCTGAAAAGAGCGGACGATGCATGAAGACGACGACCCACGGTCTGCTGTTGGCGGCAAGATCACTGATGAGCCACGCCTTCTGGTTGCCGGTGATCAGCCCCTCCTGACCCGGTATCTCCGTGGACAGGGCGATGAAATGCGTATCCCCGTTATCAAAGCTGTAGTAGTGCTCACCGTAAGTTGCGGTATCGCCACGGGTGTTGACCGGGAATGTGAACTCCTGCTCGTATCCGGCCTTGCTGTTGGTGTAATTGAGGCGCTCGTGATTACCTGGCGCCACATACATGGGCACGGAATATGTAAGCGGGGTCGTGGCGGCGAACAGGCCGTCATACTTGGCGACGTTCTGCGCCAGGGAGTCAGTGCCGGTGCCAAAAATTATGTCGCCGACGTTGAGCGAAAGTGCGAGGTTGTCGCCGATCATCTGGTTGATGATGCTGGTGAAAGCCGCCGGCTGGACCGTGGTATCCGACGCCGGACGGTTGTCTCCAACCACGCCGAAGCTGAAACCGGTGCCCAATGGGCTGGCTGTATCAAACCACTTGTCGGGGACGGTAATGGACGTGCCCAAGTCGGCGCTGTCGGTAATGGTTACGCGGTAGCAAACAGAAGAACCGGGACTCAGACCGTCCAGCAAAATCTCATGCCGCGTGGCGCCGAGGCTGGTTTTGCTGAAAGAAAACGACGGCGGATAGCCACCGTACTCGACGGTGACATCCGCAGTGACGTCGGCCTTGACGACCAGCACCGCGGAGTCGGCTCCCACCTTGCTTACGGCGATATTACTTGTCTGAAGGGCGAAAGCAGATGAGACCATCAGCGAAAATAACAGAATGACCAGCAATGGCGCCAGGAACATGGAAATGTAAAGTCTCTGCGTTTTGCTTGCGCGCATAATTCAACCAACCTCTCCCTCTGTTATTAGCTTCGACAATAGAGGGCTTTGCGCTGACCGGTATAATTCATTAAATTACCGACTTTTTACACGTGCAGACAATATCAGACCAATAAAAAAACCCGCACACCGGTACGGGTAGTTAAATATCCGGTAAAAGGCCGCGTTTCAAAGCAACCCTCGATCAGGCGGAACCTGCGGTAATTTTTTAGCTCGGCGTCGTTACTTTGCGGTGGTCAACACCGCTGAAAGGCCGTTGCGTCTCGCGACGGTCGACAATCACATCGATGTCAGCATGCTCAGAAACCGATTCGGAGTAATTCTCCACGAGGTGAGCCAGCTGCCTGTCAATGACGAGGTACTTGTGGCCGTTATCCTCTGAGATTGCGAAACGGAACTTGCAGTGCGGGCATGGAGAGAATGCCCTCACCGAAGCGCTATAGCTGACCTTGTGGCAATGCGGACATACTAATTCTTCCAATGTTTATACCTTGTCCCTTCCGGCCTCCCATGACTTTCAAGTGGTTTGAGTGTACCATAGACAGCCAAATTTTACTATTACTTTTTCGTGGCGAATCGTGCAATACCTGTAGTGGTATTTTCATGAAATACATCGATTTTGCCGGCATTTTTTCTTGTGTCTGCTTTTGGTGGGCTAATGGGGTAGAATCCGGTTGACCGTGACGACCCCCTCAATGAGCCGAAGTGGCGGAACTGGCAGACGCGCCGGACTCAAAATCCGGTGGGGCTCACCCCCCGTGTGGGTTCGATTCCCACCTTCGGCACCAGGATTATGCTCAGGCCGCCGACAGTTTCCTCACCTTGAGATTCTTGCGGTTCTGTTCGGCCAGCAATAGGTCGTACTGTGTCTGCTGATTGAGCCAACTCTCCGCTGAAGCACCGAAAGCTATCGAGAGCCGGACGGCCATCTCCGGACTGATACCGGCCCGCCCGTTTAAGATTGCCGAAAGCGTCTTGCGGCTTATGCCGAGAGCGTCAGCGGCAGCAGTCACAGTCAGGCCCAGTGGTTCCAGGCAAAGTTCCCGCAGCACTTCTCCCGGGTGAGGCGGATTATGCATTACCATATTCTTTTCAGTGGTAGTCTTCATAGTCGACATCGACCGCATCCTTTCCGTCGAATCGAAATGTGATCCTCCAGTTGCCACTCACTCTGACAGACCAGGTACCCTTACGCTTACCTGTCAACTCATGAAGATGAAGTCCTGGAAGGTCCATATCCATCGGAGAGATCGAGGCTTGAAGGCGCCCGATAGAAAAAACTTCTCCAGCCCCTTATGCCTGAACCCCCTGATCACGCTTGTAGCGTAACCTATATCGTTACAGGTTGCAAGCTGTCCGGGTATTCGCTTGCCAACATTTTGCCAGCCTGCAAACAAGCGGCAAAAGGGTTTCCGCCTCCACATCCGGTACCACTTGGGCCCAGACGGGGCCGCCGCGACAGAGGATGCCGAAGAACGGGGTCTTCTTGATCCCTCTGCCTCCCTTGGTTCCTTGAGCGCGAACTGGAGGGTTCCCCCCAAAATTTTGCCTGTAAAATCGCGGGATTGTCATCTATGGAAATATATGGCAAAGAGAATGGGTCATTGCAGGAAACCCGGTTCCTGTACCCGTCGCAGGTCATGTCAAACCACGGCGTGTGTGATAAAGCCGATTATCACACCGCCCACGACACCGATTCCGATAATCGGTAAATAGGCCCTGGTGATAATGGCGGTCGGAACGCTGAGGCCGAGGCCCAGCAACGCGCCGGTGATTGCCTCGTGAATATCAAGGCTGACGTTGGGAATGAGAAACCCGAAGGCCAATCCGCAGATTATGCCAAACGTAACCCGGCTCATGGTCATCCTTTCCGGAAGGCAACCTTTTCTAGCGCCACGATTCTCCTGTTTGGCTTTTTAATAAACCCGATGACTGTTGCAGGAGGATGGTGACAAGCATATCTCGTGCTCCCGCCATGCCCTGCCTGACACCTGTCTAGCGATGATAATACCCCCGCTCCAGAGTCCAGATAGACGCCGAAAA
>JBBAAB010000056.1:0-8240 GCA_041658445.1 Thermoleophilia bacterium | reverse complement strand
TGGCGGCTGCCGAGGTGATGGGAATACCCGGCATGTTCCTCGCGCTTCCACTGGTGGCACTAACCCGGGAGGTGGTAGCCTTTTTCAAGCCACGCATTACTTTGGAAAAGTGGCAGAAGGCCGGCGAGTCCGAATCAAAGAATGATATCGTGACCCTGGTAGAAGGGGAGAGGCCGTCCGGGAACGAATAGATTGAGCGTAAACCACAGCAGGCTCCGAAAGGTTTGAATGAGGCAGAAGATCCTCGTCCCAAGGTATGTTCAGTATATTTTTTTACCGCTGATGCTGCTGTTGGCCCTGTGGTTCCTCAGCACGGTTCTGAAAATACTCATCATGTTCCTGCTGGCGGCGATCATCGCTTTTGTTCTGGACCTGCCGGTCACGCTGCTTCAGAAAAAGCTACGTCTGCCCAGGTTGGCAGGCGTGATTCTGGTCTGGCTGGTGATTCTTGCGATATTTGCGGGTCTGATCGCGCTGATAGTGCCGAACATTATCTCTGAGCTTAACTCGCTGATAGAAAATATCCCGGAATATTCCAGTCGGACCCAGTCGATCATAGAAGATTTCCAGAAATGGTTCGGGGAGCTGGACGTTCCCTATAAACCCGACATAACTTCTCAGGATGTGGTATCCAGGATTCAATCCAGCGGCACGGATGTAGCTCAGCGCGCCCTGGGATTCGCGGAAACCCTGTTTAACCTCGGTCTCAATACATTTTTGATCCTGATCATCTCGATCTATATGCTGATCGACGCCAACCGCTTGAGAGAAGCCGCAAAGAACAGGATCCCCCCGACGTTTCGCGAGGATGCCGTTCACCTGTTTGGACATATACAGACTGCTCTGGGAAGCTACTTGCGGGGTCAGATGCTGATCTCGACCGTCATGGGTTTCCTGGGTGGCATGATCGCCTGGTATGGCGGCAGCGGGACATATGTTTTTATCATCGCAGTGTGGGTGGCGCTCACCGAAGTCATCCCGCTTATCGGTCCCTTTCTCGGCGCCACGCCGGCGATCATATTGGCCTACTTTGCCGTTAGCCCCGGCAGGGCCCTGATAGTCGCCCTACTGTTTTTGGCGGCGCAACAGCTCGAGGGCCACATTCTTGTTCCCAGGATCATGGGAAAGAGCGTGGGGGTCCATCCTCTCTGGGTAATGTTCGCGGTTCTGAGTGGAGCGACAATCGCGGGTATCATGGGTGGCCTGCTCGCGGTGCCCACTGTGGCTATCGTCAAGGTTGTTATCGATTTCTACCACGAAGAGCTCGTTCTGGAACAATGGGACCGCCCCCTGCTGGAAAAGACGCTGGTGGATGAAACCGAATCCGCATAAGCAGTTTTTGAAAAACACCTGCCGCATGCCATGAGATTGTCCGAGTTACTCGCAGGCGCGAAGATAATCCGCCAAACCGCAGATTCAGTGCCGGAGATCACCGGTCTCGCGATCGACTCACGCAAGGTTAAGCCTGGATACCTTTTTGCAGCCATCAACGGTTTCAAAATAGACGGGCACGACTTCATACCCCAGGCATCCGAGGCCGGTGCCGCCGCCGTACTTACCGAGCATTGGGTGGACGAAGCCACGATACCTCAGGTACAGACTCCGTCGGTCCGTCAAGCCATAGCGCTGGCCGCTGCAAGTTTTTATGAAAATCCCTCAGAAAAACTGACCCTTGTAGGGGTCACTGGAACCAACGGTAAAACTACGACCACTTATTTCATTGAGTCGATCCTGCGCGCAGCCGGGAAAAAAACGGGTCTGCTTGGTGGGATCGAATACAGACTGGGCGATGATTCCATACCGGCCACAAGGACGACTCCGGAGGCAATCGATCTCCAGGCGATGCTGGCCAGGATGGTTAAACACAAGGTTGATACTGCCACCATTGAGGTCTCTTCACACGGAATCGATCTTTACAGGGTCGCATACCTTAATTTCGCGGTCGCGGTCCTTACCAATCTCACCCGGGAACATCTCGATCTTCATCAGGATATGGAAATTTATTATCAGACGAAACGCAGGCTGTTCACCGCCGGCATCGTGGGCGGTAAAACAGCTTCGCACGAGGGCGTGCCCTTCGCGGTAATCAATACAGATGATGAATATGGTCGTCGGCTGGCCGCGGAACTGGCAGATGAAACAGCCCGGCGGATATTAACGTATGGTCTGGATATTGACTCAGACGTGCATGCAAAAAATATCGAAATATCCGGCTGGAAAACATCCTTCGATCTGGTGACTCCCTCAGAAAACGTTCATATCGTCATGAATCTCCCCGGAGATTTCAATATCTACAACGCCCTTGCGGCCGCCACTACCGCCTGTGCCCTCGGTATTTCGACAGCTGTCATCAGAGAAGGAATCGCCGGCTTCAGGGGAGCGCCGGGAAGATTTGAGTTGGTCGATGCGAACATGCCATATCAGGTTATCGTCGACTACGCCCACAATGAAGATGGTCTCGTAAAGGCCATCACCGCCGCCCGGTCGCTTACTTCCAAAAGGGTTATCGTTGTATTTGGCTGTCCCGGTGAACGCGACCGGGACAAGCGCCCGGGTATGGGAAGGATAACGGGCACACTCGCCGACCTGGCAATACTTACAACCGATGACTGTTACGCGGAACCGCCAGAACAGATTCTAGATGAAACCGAACCGGGGTTGCTGGAATCAGGTGGCGATTATTTACGTATCGCCGACCGCCGCTTTGCAATCAGAACAGCGCTTGAATCGGCCGGCAAGGGAGACATTGTTCTCATCGCCGGCAAGGGACATGAAACCCGTCAGATCATGTCCTCGGGTCCGGTTCCGTTCAACGACAAAGATACGATCCTCGATATTCTGAACCGCCAGCCTTAAAAGTCAAAGTTTTTTATTCCGCATATAGCATGATTTATGATTTTCTTCGAACAGATTCCGTTGCTAGGAAATCCTCCAGATGATAGTTTTGTACTGTCGTCAATAAGGACAACAGAGAGCGAAAGTGGAGGCGATCATGTTGAAGCGGAAATGGATGTTGAGCGCGGTAGTAACTTCAGTGATTTTAGCGGTAAACCCGTTGCCGGGGAGTGCATCGGCGGCCTGCGGAGGTGAACCACCGCTTCCACCGGAAGGACTGACCTGGCCGGCAAGCGGACAGATCATCAAGGCATGGAGTCTCAATTGCTCTACCGATAGCGGGCATCGGGGAGTAGATGTTGCTCTGCCCGAAGGAACAAGTATCGGCGCCGCTGCGGACGGAGTCGTTTCCTTCGTGGGCTACACCCCGGCCGAAGGTGGCGGAACCACAGTATCCATTACGCACGACACTGGTTTGAAAAGCACCTATCTCCATATTTACCAGGTTACCGTTCATGAAGGAACAAGGGTACGACAGGGAGATCCAATAGGCCTGAGTAACGGCGCGCCAATGCACTTCGGCATCAAGCTGCCCGGTGCCAGGGAAATATATTTTGATCCCACCCTTTATCTGGCGGACGCAAGTACTGTTCAGGCCGTGCAGGAAACAGTGCCGCCACAGGAAAACCCCGTACCCTTTACTGCTGACAAAGCAACAGCCGCGCCAGCTGGAACCGGAGTTGACGTGGCCACCGCCACGGCTGCAACTGTCTCGACATCAACAAATCCGATCTCAAACGCTTTAAATAAACCCTCAGACGTGTTGCGCGAGCAGCGGAATCCCACCGGCGTGATGATCGCTACTACCGTCCCCGCGCTTACTCCACTGCAATTTCCGCTCGACGAAGTAGTCCGGCAGCCGGCGTTAATGTCTGGATCGTCACCCGTGTTAGTACCTCCACTTTCATTCCCTGGTAAATTGTTTGAGTCGAATATACCGCCAACCACGAATGACATAAGACCGGCTCAAAGTCGTTATGAAAAACCCGTGGAGGGGAAACTGCTTCCGTTTCGTAACTCTATCGTGCCACTTGTCACCACGTTGCTCATCGCGGCGATCATTATGCGAGGCAGGAAGATGAGCCGCTTACCTTCCGTCAGGACCGCATAAAACTTGCCTGAGGCGCGAAGGCAAGCGGGTGACAGTTTGAACCCTTGCCGGCTGAGCGGTAGCTCCGTCAATACCATGCTTCCTTGAGAGGAGTTCCCGAAAACATCGGAAGCGTTCAACGATGTTTTCCGATGATCCATCATGGCCAGCTCCCACGAGCAGGTGATCACCTTTGGGAATAACCCATCCATAGCCAAAGCTCTCTTTTTTGACTCCATCAGGCAAGCTGTTAGTATTAACCGAATCCATAAAAAACCACCTCTGTGAGCCTTTTGAACACTTTTTACGTAACCACCCCCATTTACTACGTCAATGATGTTCCACATATCGGCCATGCTTACACCACGATTGCCGCGGATATACTCGCCCGGTATCATCGCCAGCTCGGAGACGAGGTATTTTTTCTTACAGGAACCGATGAACACGGCAACCCGGCCGCCAGGGCAGCAAGCAAGCGTGGAATCACGCCTCTCGAGCACGCCAATGAGATGGTTGAGAAATTCAGGGCTCTCGCGAAACGGGTCAACGCTACCAATGATTTCTTCATCCGCACCACCGACCCGGAGCACTGCCAGGCAGTCCAGGAATTCATCCAGAGCCTCCATGAAAAGGGAGACATATACCTGAAGTCATACAGTGGCCTGTACTGCAGCTCTTGTGAGGCCTATTACTCCGAGAAGGACCTGATAGACGGAAAGTGCCCGGACCATGGAACCATCCCGGAAGAGGTCGAGGAAGAAAATTATTTTTTCCGGCTCTCGAGCTACCAGCAGGCACTGCTGGATTACTACGATGAGAACCCTGACTTCGTAAAACCATCAAGCCGGTTCAACGAGGCTAAAAGCTTCATCCGGCAAGGCCTTGAAGATATCAGCATAAGCCGCGCGACACTGGCGTGGGGAATACCCATTCCATGGGACACTGAACAGGTGGTCTATGTATGGGTTGACGCCCTGCTCAACTACATCACGGCACTGAAATACGCCGAACCTGAAGACCTTTCGGAAAAATTCTGGCCCGCGGATTATCACCTCATGGCCAAGGACATCCTGAAATTTCACGCGGTGATATGGCCGGCGCTACTAATGGCGTCCGGTTACGAGCTGCCCCGCCATCTCTTTGTTCACGGCTATCTGCTGATGGGCGGTCAGAAGATGAGCAAGACCAGGGGAAATGTTCTCGACCCATTTGAAGTCATGGACAAATATGGTGTGGACTCCTTTCGCTTCTATTGTTTTCGCGAAGTGGCCTTCGGCCAGGACGGCGTAATCTCCCTGGAAGGCTTTGAGACGAGATACAATTCCGAACTGGCGAACGAGCTGGGTAACCTCGTAAGCCGCACAGTCGCCATGGTAGAAAAATACAGCGGCGGCAACATCAGACGACCACAAAAAATAGATGCAACCTGGTCGGACCGCTCCAGGAAGCTTGGCGCTGAAGTCGAAGCGGCAATGTCCGAAGTAGACCTGACCGTCTGTCTGGAATTAATCTGGCGCTTCGTGCGCAACCTGAACAAGTATGTCGAAGACAGCGCGCCCTGGAAGCTGGCAAAGGACGCTCAACAAAATCAGGAGCTGGAAAACGTCCTTTACAACCTCGCGGAAGGCCTCAGGGTCTGCTCGATTTTCCTGCACCCCTTCATACCCGAAACGACAGTCGAGATAATGAAACGCCTGGGTCTGCCCTCCGGGGAAGCCGATTTCATGCTGGCTGGCTCAGAATGGGACGGAAAGTCTTATCGGGGCCACGTGATAACTGGGGACCCGCTATTTCCCCGTCTCACATAGGTACATTGAAAGATTCCCCGACCTCCCTCTATGTAGACAGTCACGCCCACCTCGAAATGTGCGGCAATCCCGACATCGTGGTCCAGGAAGCCTTAGACCAGGCAATACGCTACATCCTTACCGTTGGCTGTGATGTGCCCAGCAGCGAAAAAGCGGCCTCGTTAGCGGAACTCCATAGCCAGGTCTATGCCTGCGTTGGTGTTCACCCACATGACGCTTCATCCGTGGACGATAAAACCATATCCAGCCTGGCCGGACTGGCCAACTCCCCAAAAACCATCGCCATCGGAGAAACCGGCCTCGATTTCTACCGAAACAGGTCCCCTGTGAACGATCAGGTGACCTCTTTCATCAGGCATATCGAGCTGGCGCGCGAGACGGGGCTCCCACTGGTGGTCCACACCCGTGAAGCGGCCCGTGAAACCCTTGAGATACTGGAAAAAAGGGCTGACGGACTGATAATTATCATGCACTGTTTTTCGCTGTACGATTACGTTGAAGAATGCGCGCGGCGGCGCTACTACATGTCTGTTGCCGGCAATGTCACCTTTAAAAATGCCAGCGAACTCAGGGAAGCTGTAACAAGGATCCCCCCGGATCTTCTTCTGACCGAGACAGATTCCCCATATCTTTCCCCGGTGCCGTTCAGGGGCAAACAAAATCATCCGGGAAACGTGCGATTCGTCTTAAACGAACTGGCAGTCCTGAGAGGGGAAAGCACGGATCAACTGAGCGCCGGAATACTGACAAATTTTCAGACGGCATTCGGCTTATAGCTCGACTATCCATCACCTCGGTCTCCAGACAACAAACCTTTCCTGTCCACGGCTGGCCGAAAGGATAGCTGAAGTTTGGTTATTCCGGAGTCTGGGAAAACCTTTGTATAATTGTTGACTCTACAAATATACAATTATAAAATCCTGGACGATGTTGATTTCATCAAAAAGCGAATACGGACTCAGAGCGCTCATGGATATCGCTCTGAACAACAACGATGACAAGCCGGTCTCCCGCTCTGGCATTGCGGAACGCCAGCAGATTCCTCTTCCATACCTGACCCAGGTACTGCGCCTGCTGGTCAATGGTGGCCTTCTCAGTAGTAATAGAGGACCTTCCGGTGGATATATGCTCAAGATCAACCCTGAAGAGATCAGCCTCCTGGACGTAATCACTATTCTTCAAGGTCCGGTTTCCCCAACGACCTGTACCGGCGTGGATTCTGATAGCGACTGCCGGCGCTTTGATACATGCGGACTCGTGGGCGTCTGGTCTGAGCTAAAGAGCGCAAACGAAGTCGTCCTCGGCCGGACAAGCCTCAAGGACATCCTGTCGGGAAAGGGATCAGTCCATTCCGACCATCAAACGGGAAATGATTCCAGTCCGGATGTGAAGCTTGATTGCATAGGCATACACTGCCCGATGCCAATCGTAAAAATTACTAAAAAGATACGAAAGCTTGATTCGGGCCAGATTCTGGAAGTCTGGGCTGACGATGAAGGCGCAAAAGCAGACATTCCCGCATGGTGCATGGGCACCGGCAATGAATTTATGGGCCGCGAGGAATTCGGCGACCAGATGAAATTCCTGATACGCAAGCTTGTTTAAAAACTCATATGGAAATAAACAGGTATCCGAAATAAGGGAGATACGATATGAATCAGGACATATTCCTCGACAATGCAGCCACCACACGCACCGACCCGGAGGTTCTGAAAGCAATGAGTCCGTGGCTGGGAGAAAATTACGGCAGTCCGGCGACCCTCTATGCATTCGGCGCCCAGGCGAAACAGACAATCGAACAGGCGAGACAGTACCTGGCCGACCTGATCGGTTCCGAGGCAAAAGACCTGTATTTTACAAGCGGCGCCACCGAATCGAATAACTGGGCCATAAAGGGTGTATGCGACGCCCTTGAAGGCAAGGGCAAGCATATAGTTACCGAGCAGGCAGAACACCACTCGATATTGTTGCCCTGCAAGTACATGGAAAAGAAGGGATGGGAAGTCACATATCTGGCCGTCGACAGCGACGGCCTCGTTGATCCGGCCGATGTGAAGGCAGCTGTCAGGGAAGACACCGTCCTGATTTCCATCGTTCACGGAAATCACGAAATCGGGACAATCCAGCCGATATCTGAAATCGGTGCAATCGCACGCGAGATGGGGGTAGTTTTTCACGTAAACGCAGCTCAAACAGTAGGCCATATCCCGGTAGACGTGGAGAATCTATCATGCGATCTGCTCTCAATCTCCGGGCACAAGTTTTACGGACCAAAGGGTGTAGGCGCACTATATGCCCGCCGGGGAGTCAGGATCTCCCCACTTCTCCACGGAGGTGGGCAGGAAAAGAAACGCAGGGCGGGAACTCACAATGTGCCGGGGATCGTCGGACTGGGCAAAGCCGCCGAACTGGCGCGGAAAAACCTCAAGACTGAATCGCAACGCATG
>JBBAAB010000055.1:0-8254 GCA_041658445.1 Thermoleophilia bacterium | reverse complement strand
CTTCCGTGGCAATAAAAAAGCCACCGGAAACACACGGTGGCACGCCGCAGCACTCTATTCCAGAGTGGCCGCTCTAGCGTGTCCTCCCGTATTTAGAAGAAGCTGTATCTTGTAACAAGTGCTTCCTTCTCCCTGTCCGAATTAGTAGTATAGTCCCCTCCGATGGCAGAGTCAAGGCAATTTCACAGGCGATTCGCAGGGCGTTTTTTGGCTTGTTTATGCGGGTTTTTGGAAGGTTATTGAAACATCTCCGACGCCACCTGAAAGACCGGCGGGTTCTTCGATCGGCTCGGACGGCTGGAAATAAAAAAGCGAGGGGATCAGACGAGCAGGAGAGTGCTGAGATAAACCGGGGTCGCCGGACACGATGAGCGAAATATTAATATCATCAATTTGGCGGCCAGATAAGAAGGTATGCTGAAAAGCCCAAATAACTGATAAGTTCCATATGCGTGGGACAGCACGAAAGCCAGAACTACGGTACTTTACAGAATAGAATCCAGTAGCAGAATTTTCATCCCGCCGAACTCCATTGAGAAATCCGAATCATTGGTTATGAAAAGCGTTGCGCCTACGGACGCAGCACAGGCGATATGCAAGCTATCCGGCGTAGAAAGCCCCAATCCGGCACGAAAATCTGCAGCACTGTCCGCCACCCGTTTGTCGATGTCGACCTGTGTCAGATTGGGAAAAGTATCAAGCAGAAACCGGTATGAATCGGCTATGTCGGGTCTCTGCTCTTTCAAAGGCCGCACCAGGATTTCCAACCGCGCAAGCGTAGAAGTCACAGCTTTGCAGCCACCGGCCTCAACAGTCTTAAATATCTGTGTCGTCAGCGCCTGATACCGCGGATGGGCTTCAAAGTGATATATAAAGACCGGTGTATCTATGGCGATAAGGGAATGAGCTCCAAGGATCCTTGCTAGCTTCCGGCTTTCTTTTCCCAAGCCTTCCTCTCCCCCTTCACATACCTGACAGCGTCAACGCCTTTCCATACATCCTTGCCCAGACCGAGAGTCGCGCTGGTATAGCTTTTAGGGCGAGGGATCAGTTCGATCCTGTCGTTGTATGTCACCACGATAATCTCATCCCCCGCACTAAGGCCCAGTGCACACCTGGCGGCTTTTGGTATTACTATTTGATTCTTACTGCTCAGCTTCACTATATTCATTGCCCAGCACCGCTTTACTTTATTGAATATTGTTTTACATTTTATAATATCGGGATATTATTTTCAATAGTAAATCTATTTCGTGAATGAGAAATATGCTTATTTTATTTATCTGGCAAACAAACTGCGGCAGGCAATGATCTGTTGTCGTCGGTGAATCTGAAATCGCCAGGACCGGTTTCAGTCCACAACCTGAATAACCCCGTGAAACTTCGTCGACTTCCCCACCTTGATGGTAACGCCGGCGAGGCTGTCGAATGGAACCTTCTCCGAGGTTACCTGTTTATCGGCGATACTGACACCGCCCTGCTTGATGCGGCGGCGGGCTTCGCTGCTGGTAACGCCGAACCAGCGGCTTATGAGCCTGGGGAGGAAAACCTGGCCATCCTCATTGTCGCCGGGTTCCAGTGGGCACTCGACCAGGTCAGCGTCAGTGGAAAGCTTCTTGTCGCGAAAGAGTTCGTTGAAGTGCTGCTCGGCAGCGGCGGCGGCGGGCTCTCCATGGAACCGCGCCACCAGTTCGCGGCCGAGCGCGGCTTTCTGGTCGCGGGGATGCAGGCTGCCATCCTCCAGCCCACGCACGATGGCCTCGATTTCTTCCACCGACCGCGAAGTCAGCAGTTTGTAGTATGTGATCATCGCCGTGTCGGGGATGCTCATCACCTTGCCGAATATCTCGTCCGCCGACTCCGTCACCCCGATGTAATTGCCAGCCGATTTGCTCATGCGGTCAACACCGTCTGTACCCGGCAGTATCTCGTTGGTGAGGACCACCTGCTGAGGCACGCCATAATATTCCTGCACGACTCGGCCCATGAGCATGTTGAATTTCTGGTCGGTACCGCCCAGCTCGATGTCGGCGTCGATCGCCACCGAATCGTAGCCCTGCAGCAACGGATACAGCGTCTCCAGCATGGAGATAGGCCGGTTCTCATTGAGACGGTTGGCGAAGTCATCGCGCTCGAGGATACGCGCCACCGTCGACGCAGAGAGCAGCCTGAAGATGTCGTCCAGCCGCATGGGCGCAAGCCATTCACTATTGCGGCGCACTTCGAGCTTTTCCGGGTCCTGGTCGAGTACCTTGTGCGCCTGTTCCTGGTAGGTGACCGCGTTGACATCGATAGACTCTGCGGAGAGCTGCGGGCGGGTTTTCGAAACACCGCTGGGGTCACCGATGCGCGCGGTATAGTCTCCGATGATGAGCACAGCTCGATGCCCGGCGTCCTGAAACTGGCGCAGCTTGGTGAGCACCACCGTGTGGCCGAGGTGGATATCCGGGGCCGTGGGATCGACGCCCAGCTTCACGCGCAGCTGGCGGCCCTTGCCGGCGGCGTTCTCAAGCTTTTTCTCAAGCCCGCCTTCTGGCAGCGCTTCCACGCAACCCTTGGTGAGCGTTGAAATTATCTGTTTATCGACAGCCATGCGCTGACAATGATATCAGAAAATCGTGGATTATCCGGTGCGTTTCTTGTTCTTCGCCAGCTGCTTTACTGTCATCTTGATCCGTTTTTTCCGGGTTTCGTCCTGTTTTGCGGAAGCGATCCAGTACAGGTACGCCTTTTGATCGGAGGAGCTGACCTGGTTGAAGAATTCCTCAGCTTTCTCATTCGCCGACAAAGCCGCGGACAGGTCTTCGGGCACGACCAGGTTATCGACGTCGGCCAGCGCCTCCCAGTTACCACCCTTTTGCGCTTCGAGCACTGCCGCCATTCCATATTCGGTCATGCGGCCCTCGACGATCATCCGGTGAACCCTGTCCTTGTTGGATTGCGACCAGACACTGCTTTTCTTGCGCGGCGTATAATGCTGCACGTAGCGTTCGTCATCGATCGCCTTCACCTGGCTGTCGATCCAGCCGAAGCAGATGGCTTCCTCGACGGCTTCCTCATACTGAACTGATGACTTTCCCGTATGTTTTTTGTAATACGCCAGCCAGATGCCATCGGATTTGTCATGGTTATTTTCCAGCCAGGCGCGCCATTCTTCCCTGTTCGTGAACATTGTCGGCTCAGGCTGATCTTTGTTACTGTTTTTGGACATCTTGCCTTTCCTGGTGGCATAACTTTATATGCCCGTATTGTAAAACAACAGTGCCTGTCTTCGAAGCAAAGCCGGACGGCCGCTTTGTTGCTATAATTATATACCGGTTTTGCAGCATCTTTCCCTTGAATTGCACCTGCAGTCACCGGCGATGGAAGGTTACTGAAACTGAAGGTCGAAGCCATTTCCACAATATGACATATAACAGCCGCCAGAGAAGAACCCGGCGCAAGAGTTTCCCCCGTTTGCGCACGGTGCTTGCTCTAATGATCCTGATAATGCTGACCGCGTCGCCGGCGGTATCCAGGGCGTGGGATTCCTTCAGCGAGAATCTGCCCTCGCTGGACAAGGAGGAAGAGTACCGCGCCAGCGAAAATACTTTCATCTTCGACAGCAACCCCAGCCCGCGCGTGATAGCTGTCCTCAATTCCGGCGAGAATCGCATCCTTCTCATGCCTGAGCAGATTCCGGAGCGCATGAAGCAGGCGCTCGTAGTCGTGGAAGATGATCGTTTCTACAAGCACAGCGGCGTCGACCCGATCGGCATGACCAGGGCGGTTTTTTCCAACTTTATCGAGGGAAAGCTGGTTGAGGGAGGCAGCACCATCACCCAGCAATACATCAAGAATACTTACATTTCCAATGAACCGAGCGTCAACCGCAAGCTGATCGAGGCTATTTACGCCTACGAACTGGAACAGAAATGGTCCAAGGACAAGATCATAAGCGAGTACCTGAACACCATCTACTTCGGTAATGGCGCATATGGGTTGCAGGTAGCGGCGGCGATCTATTTCAACAAGTCGGCGAAAGACTTAAGCCTGGCCGATTGCGCGCTCCTGGCGGCGCTGCCCAAGTCTCCGGTGCAGTTCTCTCCTTTCAACAACCCCGATGCCGCCAGGGAAAGACGGGACATGGTCCTTGCCAAGATGAAGAACCATGGAATGATCACCCAGGAGGAATATAACCAGGCGGCCGCGACTTCCCTCCCGGTACAGCCTTCGAAGTTCGGACCAGAGAACAATCTGGCTCCATATTTCGTCGAATACATCAAGGAACAGCTGATAGCCCGTTATGGTACGAGAACGACGTTCGAGAGCGGACTGCGTGTCTATACGACCCTCGACCTGGACAAACAGGCGGCGGCGGAAAAGGCTATTGCTTCCGTGCTGGACCAGCCGACCGATCCCAGCGCCGCGCTGGTTTCACTTGATCCTGCGACCAGTTCGGTACGCGCCATGGTGGGCGGCCGCAGCTTCACCGAGCAGAAATTCAATGTGGCCACCCAGGGCCACAGGCAACCCGGATCCGCCTTCAAACCTTTTGTTCTGGCGACCGCCATGAACAAGGGCATCTCCCCTGGCACTACGTTTGTATCTGAACCAAAGCACTTCAGCCTCGGCGCCGAGGGCGCGGTCTGGAATGTGGAAAACTTTGATTCCCTTTACCTGGGCAAAATCAGCCTCGAAAAAGCCACTATCTATTCGGACAACGCGGTTTACGCGGAGCTGATGATGAAAATAGGCCCCGCCGACGTGGCCGACACGGCCCGCAAAGCGGGGATCAAAACATCGTTCAGTGCCAGGCCCGCCATAGCCCTTGGCGGTCTCGACAACGGCGTCACGCCTCTCGAGCTCGCGTCCGCTTACGGCACCTTCGCCAACGGTGGCAACAAGGTCACCGGCAGCATCGATTTCAACGGCGACGGCCCTGACCCCATCAGCATCGCTCTGATCACCGACTCGCAGGGAAAAGTCATAGAGGAGAACAAACCAGTGCCGACACCGGCGCTCGATCCGGTCATCGCCTATCATGTCAATAATGTGCTCAAGAAAGTCGCGATGAACGGCACCGGCAAATGGAGCAACCTGGGACGTCCCTGCGCCGGCAAGAGTGGTACAACCGAGGATCACGTCGACGCCTGGTTCTCCGGTTACACCCCCGACCTGGTGACAACCGTCTGGATCGGATATCCCAGCCAGAGGGTGTCGATGCAGGATGTTCGTGGCGTGCGCGTTACCGGCGGCGCATGGCCGGCGCAGATCTGGAATGCCTATATGAGTGAAGCGCTGGCGAATACTCCGGCCAGTGACTTCACAAAACCGCCCAACTCTGACCTGGCTCAGGTACAGGTTTGTGTGGATTCAGGCCAACTCGCCAACCCCTGGTGTCCGAGGAAAGAAAGCCGCAGCTTCCTGCCAAATCACCTGCCGACTGAAAAGTGCACCGTTCATCAGGCAAAAGATATAGCAGCGCCCAATGTCACGGGTCTGCGCTTCGCCGAGGCATGGAAGGTTTTGAAGGCGGCTGGACTCGAGGTGGATGTCACCTACAAACCGGACCCGACCAAACCGGCCGATCTTGTGGTCGACCAGTCACCCAAGGCAGGGACGAAAATGCGGCAGGGCGTCAATCACATGGTTATCGCGGTTGCCGGGCCGCCGGGCTCCGTGCAAATCCCGCAGGACGAATCGCAGGAGGAACCATAGCCGCCGGTATAACCGCGGTGCTATTTTTTCTTCTTGACCCTGCTTATGCGGATCAGACCTGAACACGGGATGATCTCGATGCCCTTCTTCTCGAGTTCATCGAGAAAAAGGTTGATACCGATGGAATCGCTGGAGTTATGCCCCGCGATGACGACATTGATTTTTTGTTTCTCCGCCTCTTCCCGGTTCTTCTCGCTTATATGCATGCCGACCAGGGTGCCGACGCCGGCCGCGGCCAGCTTCTCCATCGACTCCGCCGGCCCACCGGTACCACCCGTCATGTCTATCAACACGCGACCCGCGCGGCGTGCATCCTTGCCTACGACGATCGTAGGACCGGCGTTCATCCTGGCGGCCTCCCTGTATTCAGGGATCTTCCTCAGATCATCGCGCACGTCGCCCAGTGTAAGGCCGTCACCCTTCTTGTCGAAATGCTTCTGCAGAAAACCTGTGACCAGGTTGTCGCAGGGCGTGTGGACACACATCAGGGGAATATCAAGTAGTTCGGCGGTCCGCACCGGACGCTGGTGATTCAGCGGCAGCATCAGGCGCATCACCTCGGACTGCCGTCCTTCGATAACCGCCTCCCCGACGTTGATCGGGACACCCGCGTTATGCCAGACATCGGCCTGAACCCCCATAACGTCGGCGAGGGCCGCAAGGGCCTTGCCTTCCGGGTGATGACCCATGACCAGGTCGATTCGCCTGCCCTTCTCACGCAGCCGGTCGGTGAGCAGCAGCTCCTGGGCCTCCATGTCCACGCCCACGATCATCGACTTGACCTCTGTTTTCGTATCGCCATAGAGGACGCGCGTATCCGCAAAAGGGTTGGTCAGGCGATCGGCATCGTAATCCTCTTTCTCGTCGGCCTCCAGCTTGTCAAAAGCCTTCTGTTCCTTTTCGAGAAGCTTCTCCACGTCCCGCTTGCCCCGCGGGTCCGCCTTGATCCCCATCGTGATCGCGAGCCTGTAAATTTCTTCCAGTTTCAATTGTCCTCCCCTTTTGTCGTCAGTTTCCGGGACAGAAATCTGCTTTCGGCGGCGCAGTAACGCCACTTATGTTCCGTACCGGCCTTTATGCCGATACGCGATGTTGTAACAATATCCGGTTTTTGCCAATCGGCGCCGCGGGCACGCACCTTGAGACCGCCTCTGTAAACCGGCTGGCCGTAATGCCTGAGGTCGATGCCGAGTGCTTGAGCTATCTTGCCCGGACCATTTGCCAGCTGTACCAGGTTCCTCACGGGATCACGACGACGCTTCATCTCCTCGATGCCATCCGTGGGTTCCAGGGCCCGGATCAGCACAGCCGCCGGTTCGCCGTCCTGCTCGCATACTATATTGACAAGGTGGTGCATACCATAGGTGAAGTATATATATGCCACGCCCGGCGGGCCAAACATCACCCTGTTCCTCTCCGTCTGGCCCCTGAACGCGTGACAGGCGGGATCAATCCGGTTATATGCTTCCGTCTCGACTATTATCCCGCCGACGCCATCGTGTTCGAGTTTGCATCCGATAAGGTCGCGGGCCACCGTCTGGACCCTGCGGGCGTAGAAGGATTTGGGGATGACCTTTTCCGGCATGGTTCAACGGCCAGGCGGGTCCTGCGGGAGCGACATATCCTCCAGCGTCTGCTTCAGACCGTCGAGCCGGCGCAACGCAGCCAGAAGCTGCGAGCCGACCTGCCCGGAAGATGTTCCGCCGTATGAATCCTTGCGTTCGACGGCCGCCTCGATATCGACGACCCCGCTGAAGGTATCGTCAAACTCAGGAGCGAAGTCCTTGAGCTCGACGGGCGTCAGATCCGCCAGGGTGCGGCCCTCGTCGATGCACTTGCGGACCATCTCGCCGGTTATGCGATGGGCATCCCGGAAGGCCAGGCCCTTGCCAGTCAGATAATCCGCGACTTCCGTGGCGACGGAAAAACTCTCCTCGGCGGCCTGGCGCATGCGGTCCCGCTGAAATTCCAGCGTCGCCACCATCTCCGTCATTACCGGAATGGTCGCCAGAAGGATGTCGGCGGTCTCGAAAATATATAGTTTGTCTTCCTGCATGTCCTTGTTGTATGCCAGCGGCAGTCCCGTCAACAGAGTCGTAAGGCCCTGCAGGTTGGCGGCCACTCGCGCCGCCTTGGCGCGGATAAGCTCGCAGGCGTCGGCGTTCTTCTTTTGCGGCATGATGCTGGAACCCGACGTGAACGAGTCCGGGAGCTCGACAAAGCCGAACTCGGCGCTCGACCAGAGGATCAGCTCCGCGGCAAAACGCGAAAGATGCATGCTCAGATTTGATGCAGCGCTCATGTAATCGAGCGCGAAGTCCCGGTTGGAGACATCGTCGAGCGAGTTGGCGCCCGGCCGCTGAAATCCCAGCTCGGCCGCGGTCTCGTCACGATTTATCGGATAATTGACGCCCGCGAGAGCACCAGCTCCCAGCGGCATGACCCGGGCGGCGTCCAGCGCCCGCAAGAGGCGCACGCTGTCGCGCGAGAACATCTCGTAATAAGCCAGAAGATGATGGGACAACAGTACCGGCTGAGCCCGCTGCGTATGTGT
>JBBAAB010000054.1:0-8307 GCA_041658445.1 Thermoleophilia bacterium | reverse complement strand
AGCGTAACAGCGCAATCCGCCAATACGTCCAGAGGCATCGAAGAGCTGCGCGAGTGAGTATTGAACTCTCCCCTCGCCAGTTTGGCAAGCTTGGACGCATGCCCGAGCAAAATCACGCGGGTAAATCCACGGTCCCGGGCAGCCATGAGCATCATGCCCGTATAATTGCCCATCTGGACGACCTGGATACGATCGAAGCCATAATTCAGGGCGGCCCGCTCTCCCTTGGCTCCCGGCACAAGCACGGGAACCTTCACACCGCCCGCCCGGGCCACGTCGAGCTGTGGCAGCAGGGACTCCTGGTACGCGGCGCTCGACCACGGCTCCACGCGGCCGGTCGTACCAAGGATACTGATGCCGCCTTCTATACCAAGTTTAGGGTTGAATGTCCGTGTGGCGATCTCTTCGCCCATGGGGACCGATATGGTCACCTCGGCACCACGAAAAAGAACCCGCCGCGCCTCCTCGCGAATATACTTCAGCGGCACCGGATTGATAGCCGCCCTGCCCGCTTTGACCGCCAGGCCGTCCAGGGTCACCCGGCCCACGCCTTCAGCTCCGTCGACGAAAACGCGGCCGTCCAGCCTCGGCGTCACGCACGCGAACAGCTGGATGCCGTTCGTCACATCCGGATCGTCACCGGCATCCTTGATCACGGAGCAGACGCCTTCGGCATGCATGGTCACGAGAAACATGGTCACCTGGCCGTTCGGCAGGGTGATCTCCACGGAGCCCCTGGTTTCATGGTCCCCCAGGCGTCCCCCCCTTCTTTCACAGGGAACATAGCCGGTGGCGACTGTCAGGGCAGCAGCCCGCGTCGCCGCCTGAGCGCAGGCTCCGGTTGTGAATCCGGATCTCATATGGCCTCTTCCCCGATCCCGGAAAGACTCGCCGGATCGGGCATCATGACCAGTTTACCGCTCTCAAGCATCTCCTCCAGCCGGCGGCGGGCCATACCCACCGTCAGCGGCATTTCAGAGATATCCGGAAACATGTCGAACAAATACGAGATACGCGGCAGCCGCAGGTGACAGCGCTCGATGATCTCCTGGTCGCTGAAAACCTCCCGCAACCCCCCCTGCACCGCCACTCGTCCCGACCTGAGCAGACAGACACGTTGCGCGTAAAGGGGCACCAGGTCGACGTCGTGCGTCGCCATGACGATAGTCATGCCCTGCCGGTTGAGTTCGAGCAGCAGGCGCATAAGACGCTTTTCCCCCATGGGGTCTAGGCTGGCGGTCGGCTCGTCCAGCACGAGCACCCGTGGTTCCATGGCCAGCACGCCGGCGATGGATAGCCTTTTTTTCTGGCCATAACTCAAATGATGGATGGGCCGCTCGAGCAGGTCACCGATGCCTACCTGGGAGGCCGCCAGCGCGACGCGCCGGTTTGTCTCCTCTTCAGAAATGCCCATGTTGCGGGGTCCGTAGCAGATGTCCTCGCGCACCGTAGGAGCGAATATCTGGTCGTTCGGATCCTGGAACACAAAACCGACGATACGGTTGACCTCTTCGAATGTTTTTTTCCCGACCGTCACCCCGCCGACGCTGACGCTGCCTGCCTGTGGTTCGAGCAGCCCGTTGACATGCTTGAGTAAAGTGGATTTTCCCGAACCGTTGGCGCCCATTACGGCCAGAAATGAACCGGCCTCGACATCAAGCGATACGCCATCGATGGCCACGGCGCCGCCGGGATAAGTGAAGTGGAGATCGTCTACCCGGATCATGCGGGACCCCCCAAAACCAGCAGGATCAGACCGCCGATAAAGGTTGTCACGGCAACCCCGGCCAGTAGATCCAGGCGGCCCGGATGAGGCAGCGCCCCGTTGGCGACCGGCCCCGACCCACGGCATTGCATGGCTTCGGAAGAACGGATTCCACGTTCATAAACGCGTAGAAATAGTGAACCACCAAGCATGCGGCTGCTCGCCAAACCCGTGCCCGCCGAAGACCATCCCAACCGCGAGCGCTGTGCTTCGCGCATCCTTGCAAATTCCTCGTGTATGTCAAAGAGATAGCGGTAAGTCAATTGCATCACCTCAACGAAGGTGGCGGGCGCCTTGAACCATCGCAAGGCCAGACAAAACCGGTTGAGTGGTGTCGTCACTCCCAGGACAACGACAACCAGACCCCCGGCAACGATTCGCAACGACAAAAAAAGCCCGTGCAAAAGCCCCTCCTGGTGAAGGTCAAACGGCCCCAGCGCGGCAAATACCTCTCCCCCTTTAAAAACGGTCTGAGATACTATGGCAAAAAGGGCAAAGGTCGCCGGGAAGGCAATCATCATCAACTGCCGGCGGTAGGGAATGCGACCGGCGATCATTAACAGGGCCATGGCGAGGGCGATCGCCCCGGACACGAGGTATGAAGCCCCGAGCAAATTGACCATGAGCAGTCCTGTGACACCGACGATTTTCACCCTGGGATCGATGCGGGTGAGAAAGCTGTCACCCCAGGCGTAGCCGTCGTTGTTTTGAGTATTTGCAGTCATTTGGTATGTTTTGCAAAAATCCGCAGGGACACGCCAAGGCACGTCCCTGCTTTTTCTGCCATAAACAGTATCATCTACACCATTTTCCGGCTGTCACTTCCAGGAAAAAGCGTCCGCCAATAATACCCGGCGGCGAAGCCGGCAACGGCCCCCCCGGAGAGAAAGAAGAAGAGCAGCAGGTCGCCGTCTACCTTCCAGGGCAGGACTTCCGACTCCTCAACTCCAGCCTTCTCAGCCAAAGGCGTCGCGGCCCCTTCAGTAACATCCCCTTCCCATTTTGATTCAGTGAAAAGCACCGCGACTACGAATACTCCCACAACCGTTAATATCAATATCCACCGCTTCATGGCCTTATCACCACGCCCTCGAGGATCTCGGCGCGCTGGTTGGCAATAAAGACAACCACTCCCGCGGTAAACAGCCCTTCGGCGATGGCCAGCGGCACCTGGGTCGGCAGAAATGAAGCAAACGCCGCGCCCCAGACATATGCAACCGGTTCATCCCCATGTAGCGCCAGGGCGAGCTGTAGCGAAGTCAGGCCATAGGTGACCAGATCGCCGACAAGGCCAGCCATCCCAGCCGAGATCCCGAGGCCGAGGCCGACGCGGCGGGACACCTTAAAAACCGCGAAACCGGCAAAAGAGCCGCCGACGGCCATGGATATGATGTTGGCGCCCCAGCTGGTGATGCCGCCGTGAGCAAAGAAAAGCGCCTGCAGTAGCAGCGCCACCGAGCCCAGCACCGTCGCGGTCAGCGGCCCCAACAGGATGGCCGCCATTGGAGTGCCACATGGATGGGAAACCGTCCCCAGGCCGGGGACAGGGATGGGCATAAGTGATATTACGAAGACAAAAGCACCCATCAAGCCGATCAGAGGCCTTACTTCCGGCTTTATGGCCAGGCGGCGCTTGAGGCCAACCAGACCTGCACCCACAAAGCCCACCGCCGGCACGTACCAGACTGCCGCCTGCTGCGCGGGAATAAGTCCTTCAGGTATATGCATGGAGAATCCTTTCTACGTTTCAGACAATTGCTGACAAATGAAAAAACCCTTCATCCTGGAAGCTGGACAAAGGGTTATCTATGGAAATGCCGTCATAATCCTGCCCCTTTCTCGCGAAGGTTCTCGGAATCCTGGTCAGGGGCGGGTTTTCTGGCTTGTGAGAAACGGGTACGGTAGACAAATGTCCTGTCTGATCACCGTTCTCACTAACAGTAGCGGGACTGCGCCGGTCTTGCACCGGACTTGCCCCATTTAAGCTTCCATTTAAAAACAGGAAGCCCCACTGACCTTGCTTGGAGGATCGGAGTATATAAAAATGTAATTGCATTTTCAACCAGTTCGAATCATCACTTGATAAAAGTTATATCTTTTGTTGTCTCGATTTATCCCTGACCTCAAGCGCTCAGTCTCATCAGCGCGTTGACGATAGCCACGGCAACGGTGCTGCCGCCGCGGTTGCCCGGCAGGGTTATATGGGGAATGGCTGACGCCCCCAGGGCCTCCTTGCTTTCGGTCGCTCCGACAAAACCCACCGGGACTCCCACAATAAGCGCCGGGCGCAGCCCCTCCTCGTCAACAAGTCGCAGCAGCTCGAAGAGCGCCGTGGGAGAGTTACCGATTGCAACAATGGCGCCTTCCAGGCCTGAACGCGCAAAGTTAACGTTATTACCGGGAAAACCGCCCATCACCGCACCCGCGGCTGTGTCGCCAGGCGCATATCCCTTCGCCGCCATCCGCACGCCCGCGGCTCCCCTGGTCATGCCTTCCCGCCGGGACAGAAGTGCCGTCTCCGGGTCCGCCACCAGGCAGGCTACGTCAATACCCCGGAGGGCGGCGGTCGGCCTGATGCCGACGGCCACCATGTTGACGTCACAGAATATGTTTGTTCCTGTGGCCAGAGCGGCGACGCCGGACGCTATGGCCCCAGGAGAAAAATTCACGCCGCGCGACAGTGACGGGTCTCCGGTTGTATGCACGATGCGGCGCACCACCTGGTACTCGGGATCTTCAGGGTCTGCAGGCTCCAAAAGACTGTCTATGATCTCGAAGCTCTCCACTTCGATGGGATGCCGGACGATCGGCGCGGATTTTTTGCATGCGTCAGCTTCGCCGCCACAACCGGCGCCCAATAGCGCGGCGAGCAGGTCCGCGGCGTCACCGTCATTTTTTTGCTCATCATTTACTGTTTTGACAACATCTGATTTCTCCAGCATGCGCCGCGCCAGCACTTCCACCAGCAACTCATCAGCGCCGAGCGAATCGGCGAGCACGAACCCGGTTCCAGGCAGCTCCCGCCGCAAACGGTCAAGCTCCCGGGGGATGTCTTTCTTTAAGTGATTGCCTTCGTAAAGAAAATAGGGCACAACGACGACACGCCGGGCGCCCGCCTTGGCCAATTCGTGACAGCAGTCATCCAGTGTCGGCTTGTTGAACTGTAATGACGCGGCTAACACCGGCATCCGGAGCCGGACCGCCAGACGGTCCGCAACCCAGTTTAAAAGAACGAGCGCTTCCGGCGCCCGGCTCCCGTGTCCGATCACGACGACACCGGTTTCTCCATCAATATAAAGTTTGGGATCAACCGATCGCACTGGGAGCCGCTCCTTTCACACCGGCGCACGCATCTATAAAATGAGCAGCCGCATTTTCATTTCCACCAAAATGTATGTGGACATAGGAAGCCAGCAGGTGACCGGAACTGAAGCCGTCCGCCTTTCCACCGGGTTCACTGGATGAAAAACATTCATAGGCAAGCATGTCCTCCTGCCAGTCGATCGCCGACCAGTGAAACTCATGCCCGCGCACACGCTCGCCTGCGCGGAGAAGAAGGTTGTCACTACGGGCCGCCGCCTCGACATAACCCAGCGCCTGGCGGCGTCCGGTCATGCGAGCGGCCAGCGGTATGGCTCCGGCCATCATGCGCCGCTCACCGTCGATATCCACCTCGCGGCCAAGATAAACCAGCCCGCCACATTCGGCATAAGAGGGAAGACCCTCCCTTACCGCCGCCGTGACAGAGGCGCGCATGGTCGCGTTGGCTTCGAGCTCCGCCGCGAACATTTCCGGAAAACCGCCACCCAGATAGAGACCGTCGCAATCAGGCAGCTGACCGTCATTCAGGGGACTGAAGTAGAGCAGCTCGGCGCCGGCCGTCTCCAGGGCTTCCAGACTGTCAACATAATAAAAGGAAAAAGCCTCGTCACGCGCGACCGCGATGCGAACGCGCGGTTTTTTCATTGATCGCGATGAATCCTCTGCGTCGCCGGGTCCTGGTTGATCCTCAGAGCCGCTGCGCGTACTGGCTGAAGAACCGGCAGCTGTATCCTCTGCCGCCGCCAGGGAGAGCAATGCGTCGAGATCCACGTTTTCACCGACGTGATCTATGATCCTTGCCAGCACTTCGCCGTCCATGTTGCGCTCCCCGGCTGGAACCAGCCCAAGGTGACGTGAGGGCATGGTGATGTCGTCACGTCGTGGCAGTACGCCATACACATGGACTCCGGCCTCACGGGCCGCGTTCCTGAGGATACGCGCGTGGCTGGCGCTGCCCACGTTGTTTAGGATCGCCCCGGCGAGTTTCAGCCCCGGATCAAATGAAGAGAAGCCGGACAGAACCGGCGCCAGGCTGCGTGCCTGGCGCTGACAATCGATGACGAGGACGACCTCGCCGTCGACCAACCCCGCGATCTCAGCCGTGCTCCCCTCGTTGCCCGCGCCGGTGCGCCCGTCAAAGAGTCCCATGACACCCTCTACCACGCTCACATCAGCCCCCTCGGAGCCCTTCGAAAAAATCGAGCGGACCACATCCGGGGAAGTCAGCCAGGTATCCAGGTTGCGGCTGGCAACTCCGGCGGCGCGGGAATGATAACCCGGGTCGATGTAATCCGGGCCGACCTTGAACGGCGCCACCTTCAGGCCACGGCGCTTCAACGCGCCCATGATGCCGGTCGCGATCGTGGTCTTGCCCACACCGCTGGCGGCGCCGGCTATTATCAGCGGACGCTTCACCTTGCGGCTTTCCTGATCGCGTCCACGAGCTGGTAGTTCTCGCGCCCGCAGCGGACCGCCACGCGTATATACCGGTTCTCAAGCCCGGGGAACGATCTGCAGTCGCGCACGAGGATACCCTTCCTTGCCAGACGCGCGGTCAGCTCGTCGGAGCCAATGCCCGCAAGCCGGCACAAAAGAAAATTTGCCTCCGACGGCAACGGCTCGACGCCCGGCACCCCCGCAAGATCATCGAACAGCCGCGCCCGCGCCTTCGCCGTCTCACGCCTGGTCCTGGCCATGTATTCCCAGTCGGTAAGAGACGCCTTTCCCGCCGCGCGGGCAAAAGCGTTGACGTTCCACGGCGGTATCCGCTTTCGCATGGCCGCGGTGAAATCAGCCGCCGCCGCCAGGCACCCCAACCGGAGCCCCGCGAGTGCGTGCGATTTTGTGAAGGAACGGACCACGTAAAGCCCGGGCGTGGCGCCGAACGAGAGTATGGATTCTTCATGTCCGGCAAAATCGATGAAAGCCTCGTCGACCACCAGGCCAGCGCCGGCGACACGGCACTGACGCCAGAGGGCGGCCACTTCATCAAGCGGGACCAGGTAGCCGGTGGGGTTGTTGGGGTTGCACAGGAATACAAGGTCATAACCCGCCGGCTGGATCTCTGAGACATCGAGGGCGAACGCGTCCTGTTCGAGAAGCTGAAGAGAGTCACAATCAGCTCCGGCCGCCACGCACGCCTTTCGATATTCCGAGAAGGTGGGTTCGATGACCAGCACCCGCTTCGGCTCCAGCACAACGGCCAGCCAGTAGATTATCTCGATGCTGCCGTTTCCCAGTACCACCTCATCAGGAAAAACACCGAGATGGTCCGCTACGGTCGTCACCAGCCCGGCGGAATCTTCCTCCGGATAATACGCGATCTCCGCAGCGGCGGCCCTGACCGCGCCGACCGCCTCCGGCGACGGCCCCAGAAGATTGATGCTGGCGCTGAAGTCCAGCAACTCTTCCTTGGGAATTCCAAACCGCCGCTGTGCCTCCATCCGCCGCCCCCCATGCGCGGGAGCGCTGTCCACCTCAACAATCTTCCGAATCATGTTTTTAATATCCTCACCCATAAATTGATAAATCCCCGTTTTGTTCTTGCCCCAGGTTAAGTCCGCGGCCGGGCCGGGATGTGTCCCACAGCGACCCTTCTATTCGCGCGCAAAAAGTTTGCAAAAAGGAAGTGGCTTGCGCGCGAATCGGGGGAGCAAGGGGCACATCCCGGCCCGGCCGCCGCCACTCACAAAACAATAAGTAAACAAGATTTATCAATACTCCGTCCCCTCGCGGGCCTTGACCCCGCTATGATAAGGATGCTTGATCTCTTTCATTTCCGTGACATAATCACAGACATCCTGCAGTTCCCGCGGCGCATACCTGCCGGTCAGCACCAGCTCCAGCGAGGGCGCCTTGTTCTTTACCAGGTCGATCAGGTCCTCCAGCGGCACCTGCCCGTTCCTGACCACGTGTGTGATCTCGTCCAGCACGATCAGGTCATAATCTCCGCTGGTGACAAGTTCGCGGGCGACCTCCCAGCCGCGCTCGACCGTCTGTCCGCTCTCCTCGACCATGCGCTTCTCTTCCTTTGTGGCAAAGCGCGACGCGCCGAACTGGCGGATGGTCAGCGGGCCTCCCATCTTCTCGGCGAAGACTATCTCGCCGGTCTTGAGCTTCGTTCTTTTAAGGAACTGGACCACCGCCACCTTGCGGTCGCGCCCCAGCGCGCGCAACGCCAGGCCGAGCGCTGCCGTGGTCTTCCCCTTGCCGTCACCGGT
>JBBAAB010000053.1:0-8318 GCA_041658445.1 Thermoleophilia bacterium | reverse complement strand
AGAACGGCAGCAGCAGTATCTCCCTGTCCGACGACCTGCAGGTCGAGCGTCAATACGATAGACTATTGCGGGTCGCAGTGGGTTCAAACGCCGGTTTGACGATGCCGCAACCGGTAATCCTGCCGGTACCAGGCAAGGTGGACTTCGGTGACTACGTGATCGAAGCCGCCGAAATATCGAGGCGGGACGTCTCTGAAGAGGAGATATCGTCACTCGGTCCCATGGAAGCCCTTATCGACAGCCATGCGCTATCGCTGCCCCTGGTGGTCAGATCTTGGCGTGCGGGTGACAGGTTTAACCCCCTGGGGTTTCAGGGAAGCAAGAGTATCCAGGACCTTTTTACGGATGAGAAAATCCCGAAAAGTGAACGCGACCACATTCCGGTTGTGACAGCGGCGAGCGGCATTGTCTGGGTATGTGGCCTGAGGATATCGGAAAATTTCAAGGTGGCCCCGGAAAGCGACAGGCTGATCCGTCTCAATGCGGCCAGGAGGAAAATTGATAACAGAGTTTAAGCAGATAGTCGTAGAGGAGAAGGATATACGCCGGCGGATTTCCGAGCTGGCGCAGCAGATATCAGCCGATTACGTGGAAAAGGATCCGTTAATGGTCTGCGTCCTCAAGGGGGCCGTTTTCTTCATGGCCGACCTGGTCAGGGAGATAACCATTCCATGTGAACTCGATTTTATGGCCGTCTCAAGCTACGGTTCGTCAACAGATTCATCTGGTGTTGTGCGGATCCTCAAGGATCTGGACGAGCATATTGAAGGTCGACACGTGATTATCGTTGAAGACATTGTTGATTCGGGCCTGACGTTGAGTTATCTGCGCAAGAACCTGGGCGCCCGTGACCCGGCCAGCGTTGAGGTCTGCGCCCTGCTGACCAAGCCGGCGCGACGCAAAGTTGATATTCCCTGCAAGTACGTGGGTTTTGAGATTCCAGACTCTTTTGTCGTGGGTTTCGGCCTCGACTATATGGAGCGTTACCGTAACCTCAGGTATATTGCGGTTCTGCCTGAGGAAAGTATCGAATAAAGCGCAATATCCGGGAAATGCAAAAGCTTGGCTCCGCTGGTCTGTCTTGCCTTTCGAATATGCGATAATGTTATGGGTCTGAAGTAAGTCAGTACAGGAAAGGATTTGAATAAATTGGCCAAGTTTTTAAGAAGCGCTGCCTTCCCTATCCTCATCGTTGTGCTGCTGGCGTTGTTCGTGCAGCAGATGGTGACGAACCGTGATAGCGGCGAGAAGGAAATGAACTTTCAGGAGTTCGTCCAGAAAGTGAAGGACAAAGAGGTCAAGTCGGTCGTCATCGAGCCCAAGGACCAGATGATGAGCGTGGTCCTCAACGACAGTGACCGCAAGATAAATGTCGGCTACACGGAGGATTATCCGTTAACCCAGCTGCTGCTGGATAACGACGTCGCGTTTACTTCAAAGGGCACAGGCTCTTCGATGTGGTCATCGCTGCTGATCTCGGCGCTGCCGATACTTGTCATCGTCATCTTCTGGCTGTTTCTCATGAACCAGATGCAGGGTGGCGGCAACAAGGTGATGTCGTTCGGCAAGAGCCGCGCCAAACGCATGAGCGCCGATCAGCCAAAGGTTACTTTCAAGGACGTCGCCGGCGTCGATGAGGCGGTCGAGGAGCTGCAGGAGATCCGCGAGTTCCTCGAAAATCCGAAGAAATTCCAGAACCTGGGAGCCAAGATCCCCAAGGGTGTTCTGCTTTACGGACCTCCGGGAACCGGCAAGACGCTGCTGGCCCGTGGGGTAGCGGGCGAGGCGGGCGTGCCCTTCTTCTCCATCAGCGGTTCCGATTTCGTGGAGATGTTCGTAGGTGTTGGCGCCTCCCGCGTGCGCGACCTTTTCGAGCAGGCCAAGCAGAATGCTCCGTGCATCATCTTCGTTGACGAGATCGACGCCGTCGGCCGTCATCGCGGCGCCGGTCTCGGCGGCGGACACGACGAACGCGAACAGACACTTAACCAGTTGCTGGTCGAGATGGACGGCTTCGAGATGAAGGACAACGTCATCATGATCGCCGCGACCAACCGTCCCGACATCCTCGACCCGGCTCTCTTGAGACCGGGCCGTTTCGACCGCCAGATCGTGGTCGACAGACCGGATCGCAAGGGCCGCGAGGCGATCATCAAGGTACACACCCGCGGCAAGCCGCTGGCTGATGACATAAAAGCCGACGCGTTGGCCGGCCAGACGCCGGGCTTTACCGGAGCAGACCTGGCCAACCTGGTCAACGAGGCGGCGCTGCTGGCCGCTCGCCACGGCAAGAAAGAGATCGGCATGGAAGAGCTGGAAGAAGGCATCATGCGTGTTGTTGCCGGACCGGAGAAGAAGAGCCGCATTCTCAGCGATAAAGAGAAACTGATCACGGCTTATCACGAAGTGGGTCATGCGCTGGTGGGGCATATCCTGCCCCTGGCCGACCCGATCCACAAGGTTTCGGTAATCAGCCGCGGTCAGTCGCTTGGTTATACCATCTCGCTACCGACAGAGGACCGTTTCCTGGTCTCCAAGTCGGAGCTTCTCGACAGGCTGGCAAGCGCCCTGGGCGGGCGCTCGGCCGAGGAGATCCAGTTCGACGAGGTCACCTCGGGAGCGGCGGGCGACCTGCAGACAGCCACCGGCATCGCCAAGCAGATGATCATGAAATATGGCATGAGCGAAAACCTGGGCCCCCGGACTTTCGGCCACGACCACGCACAGCCGTTCCTCGGCCGCGAGTTCAGTCAGGAGCCGGATTACAGCGATGAGATCGCCAAGCAGATCGACGCCGAGATGAAGAAACTTATCGAGGACGCACACGAGCGCGCCACGCATATATTGATGGAAAACCGGGACAAGCTTGACCTGATCACCCAGATCCTGGTCGATCGGGAGACCCTCGAGAAGGAAGAATTCGACCAGCTGGCCGAAGGTGTGCCGGAGGAGGAAGTCTTCCGCGAGAAGGACGCCCAGGCAGCGGCGGCGGCCAAGGAAGAAGGCCCCGTTTCGGCGCGAGGCGTCAAGGAAACTGCCAAAAAGACGGAGAAATCTGATGGCGCCCTCCCCAAGGAACCGCCGCTGGAGGCGCCCTCTTATACGAAAACCATCGATACCGACGAAGCGCCCGGCGGATTTTCCAGCTGATCCATTCCCATGGATCTGGATAAGATCAGCCAGGGCGTCCGCCTAATCCTTGAAGGCATCGGGGACGACGCCAGGCGCGAAGGCCTGCTCAAGACCCCGGAACGCGTCGCCGCCATGTACGAGGATATTTTCTCCGGGCTCGCGGTGGAACCCGCGTCGGTCATCACCACCATGCCCGCCGACCGTCACCAGGAGATGGTGCTGCTGAAGGGCATAGAATTCTATTCCATGTGCGAGCATCATCTGCTGCCGTTTTTCGGCAAGGCCCACCTGGCATATATACCCAGCAAGGGCGGACGCATAACCGGGTTATCCAAACTCACGCGGCTAGTCCAGGTCGTGGCCCGGCGCCCGCAGCTCCAGGAGCGCATGACCTCGCTGATCGCCGATTCCATGGAGGACGCATTGAACCCTCGTGGTGTGCTGGTACTGGTGCAGGCCGACCACCTCTGCATGTCCATGCGCGGCATCCGCACCCCCGCCCAGACCGTTACGTCCGCGGTGCGGGGCATCTTCCGCACGAATGCGGCCACAAGGGCCGAGGCGCTCGGATTGATCAACGCGGAGTAAGTCGGAGGCTCTTTCCCGATTTTCGCCGCCGGCAGCCTCAGCGACGGCTATTATGATTTTTATTCTTTCTAACTTGAAATGATGGAAAACGGAAGAAGTTAGACAATCACTGGTGAATAAATGAAAGTAATCGATAGCATCCAATCTTTCAAAGAAAGTGATGAATTCCGTAAATTTGAAATACAAATTTCGGGATTTAACTTTTTTGAGGCAGTTGGTATTGAAAGAATGGAGATACGTCACTCCGCTTTTCTGAAATTCTTGCCTGATCCGAAGGGCGAACATAGATTCAAGGATGCTTTTTTAAGCAAATTCTTACTCGATTTTGGATTCCTTATGGGTATGATAGAATTCGAAAACTTTTATGTAATCTATTAAAGGAAGATGTCGTCGCCGACCGCGAGGCCAAGATTATCATCGATCATTACTGCAAGTTTTTAGGGAGATATGTGTTGAAAAATAATGAGATTAATGAATTGGCAGCTGAATTATGGAGTGAACACGAAAAGGCACTAAGTGCTCTATTTTTACATCGTCCCGGCTTGCGTGGCGAAATTGCTAATAATTTAAGAGAGTTGATTGACTGGGATAAATATGTGCCAGCTAGTGAGCAAAACAGGGAAAGAAATATAGTTATTTTCCCAAAGACTTGGAACAAAATTCCTGTCCAGCAAAGTGGTAACGAAACTTGGGGCGGTCCAAGAGTGCTAGGTTTTCAATTTGAAAATCTACCGGAAAAAAAACAATTAGACTTGATGCTCATTATTGGTCCATCCTCAGATTCAAAAACGAGAGAAGAATTAGCTAAAAAAGTTTTTAAACACTTTCGTATGACAAAACCAGAAAAAAGAGCACGCTATAAAATCAAAACTTGGCTTATATTAACAAAGGAAGATTTTGAAAAATCTGAAAGCGAACTATTCAAAAAGATAAAGAGCAAGTGGAATGTGATTGAAAAGGAGATTAAAAAGGATGTCCCTAAGATTCTCAAAATAACGACTGTTTCAGCGGAAAGTAATTAATGTGAGGATTATCCGTGAGTTTCAGGAGCTGAGCCAGAACCAGCTTTCCGCGCTGACCGGCATTCTCCAGTCCACCATCTCCGCGATTGAAAACGACAGGGTCAGGCTCGGGGTGGAGCGGGCCAAGGTCATCGCCCGCGCCCTGAAGTGTCAGCCCGCAGTGCTTGTCTTCCCCGGGTGGGATATAGATAAGGAATCGGTGGCCTGAGGTTATCTGTCTTCCATAATTGATACATACACGTCAAGGCGCTGGCACCAGCTCAAGGAAGTCAGTGAAGCCTGGTCGGTAGAGCCCAAAATGCAACCGGTCATATGTAAATACCTTTTTGATTCGTAATCGTTCACAAATCGCAAGTGTAGTGGCGTCAACCAGGCTCATTTTCGAATCGCTATACTTTATCCTTATGTCCAATGATGTAGCAAGATCTGCGGCGTCAAGGTCCAGAATATTAAAAAAACCGCTTAACATGAGTTCCCAAAGTTTGTCTGCATAAAAAGAATTCTTCCGGCGCTCGACCATACACCACGATTCAGCCATGATCAATTGAGTTATCGCGAGCGTGTTTTCCGCTTCTCTTGCTGCCGCATACCATGAAGTGGCTGTTTTATGGTGCTGATCCCGCCGGTCGGTTAGGGCATAGAGAGCGCTGGTGTCTACAAGTATCATGCGCTCCTCTTTTTATTTGAGCCTTTTTTATCTCTCTTGTCCTGTTTGGCCTGCCAGCGAGCTACAGCCTTCCGGGTTTCCTCGGATTCACCGTGTATGTCGGCCTCCATCATGGCTTCGCCGATAATCTCATCTACGCGCTCTGAAGCATTATCTCCAGGTTCGCCTTCGAACATCCCTACAATAGCCATGTAGTCAAGTACCGGCCGCTCCCGCGCCAGGAACTCGTCCACAGCGGTGCGGATGAGGCCGGCCATGCTCTCGCCCTTCTCCTGCGCGTGCTGCTTGAGCTGCCATTGCTGGCGCTCAGTCAGGTATATCATTGTCTTTTTCTTGGCCATGGCATGCCCCCGATTAAGTCAGTTAATGACATATATGTCAGACATATAACATATATTAGCAGGTTTTGTGTTGTATGGGCAACAGGCAGAAAGCGGCATTACATGTTTTATACGATAAAATAGCCGCAATGCGTGTTGATACCAACAGATACTCATGAACCAGCCGGATATTGGAATCCCACCGCCACATGCTTTGGGCCGTGACCCCTGGCTCGTCATGGGCATCCTCAACGTCACACCCGACTCCTTTTATGACGGAGGACGTTATCAAGGTGCCGAAGCGGCGATCGCACGCGCCCGGGAGATGGCGGCGGCGGGCGCGGGCATCATCGATGTCGGCGGCGAGTCGACCCGCCCGGGAGCGGAAAGAGTTACGTTGGATGAGGAGTTGTTTCGTGTTATCCCGGTTATCGAGGCGATTGCCTCAGATCCGGGCGTACCGGTTTCCATAGACACCAGCAAGTCAGAAGTGGCCGAAGCGGCGCTGAAAGCCGGCGCGGCCATGATCAACGATATAACCGCTCTGCGCGGCGATGAGCGGATGGTTGAAGTCGCCGCCCGTCATGGCTGCCCCGTCTGCCTCATGCACATGCAGGGCGACCCCGTCAACATGCAGAAGGACCCGCGTTATGATGATGTTGTTGATGAGATTATCCAGTTCTTCCGTGAAAGGATAGAATGGGCCGTGGAGCGTGGCGTCAGGCGCGAGAACATCATACTCGACCCGGGTATCGGCTTCGGCAAGAAGCTTGAGCACAATCTGGCCATCATCAGGAATTTCGAAAGTTTTCAGGCTTTGAACCAACCACTGATGATAGGCGCTTCACGCAAGAGCTTTATTGGAATGATCATGGAAGACGCCGTCAGCGGCGACAGGCTGCCGGGCACAATTGCGACAAACGTGTTGGCTTATCAAAATGGGGCGCGCGTCTTCAGGGTGCACGACGTGGCCGGGAACTGCCAGGCAATAAAGGTAACCGCGGCGGTGAATGCGGAACCAAAACAGCGGCGGAGATAGTAAGGCAATGTCATGAGCGCGGACGAAAAGAACAAAATCATTATCGAAGTCAACGGCCTCGAGGTCTTTGCCCATCACGGGTTTCTGCCCGGGGAGCGCGAGCACGGACAGATATTCCGCTTCGATATCAGGCTGAAGCTCTCACAATGTTCCGCCTGCGAAACCGACGACATCGCCGGCACGGCCGATTACGCCCCGATTATTGACCGGGTTGTCGCCGTGGTCACGGAGAATACATACCAGCTGCTGGAGCGGCTGGTGTCGGTCGTCGCGGATGACATCCTCGAACGTCATCCGGCCGTTGACAGCGTTATGATACGGGTAGCCAAAACCGCGCCGCCCTTACCACACGCCCTCGATCAGGTCGCCGTTACACTTAAGCGCAAACGGCACGGAGACTAGGCGGCGTTTATGTCCAGCGCCTGGCTCTCACTGGGATGCAACCGCGGCGAATGCCGCGCAAACCTGGCCTGGGCAGTCAAGCGGCTCGACTCCAAAGAGCAGATCGAAGTGGTCAGGATATCCTCTATTTACCTGACCGAACCGGTGGGAGGTGTCAGGCAGCCCGACTTTCTCAACATTGCTATCGGTCTGGAGACGACACTGACACCCCACGATCTGCTTAAGGCATGCCGCCAGACGGAAGAGGAGCTGGGAGGCCGGGACGATCGCGAACCCATGGGTCCACGCACGATCGACCTTGACATTCTTTTGTTTGAGCAAGTACAAATAACGGAAGGGGAACTGATATTGCCGCATCCGCACATGCTGGAGCGTGCATTTGTGATGATGCCCCTGGCTGAGATAGCTCCGGAGGTGGAACTTCCGGATGGCCGCACGGTCGAGCAGGCGCTGGCGGCGCTGAAAGACGAGCATGCGATTGAAAAGACGGGAGCGCTGTTTTAAAGACAGGCGCTTGTGATATTGACGGGAGGATGGAAAACCGTGGTTGATTATGGTCCCATGCAGGAGGAGTTAAAGGAGCTGGCGAGGGAGAAGAACGCCCTGATCATCGCCCATAATTATCAGCGCGCCGAGGTGCAGGACGCCGCCGACTTCACCGGCGATTCGCTGGAACTTTCGCGCACGGCTGCGGGCACCGACGCGGAGATCATCCTCTTTTGCGGCGTGCATTTCATGGCCGAGACGGCCCATATCCTCTCGCCCCGGAAGAAAGTGTTGCTGGCCGACATCAATGCCGGCTGCCCCATGGCGGACATGATCACCGCCGAGGATCTCATCGGGCTCAAGCAGGAGCATCCGGAGGCCCTGGTGGTTGCCTACGTCAACACGTCGGCGGCGGTCAAGGCCGAGACCGATATCTGTTGCACCAGCGCCAACGCCGCCACGGTGGTCGCCAACATTCCCGCGGACAGGGAGATAATCTTCATCCCCGACCGCAATCTTGCTTTTTATGTCGAGAAAAAAACCAGGCGCAAACTGATCAAGTGGGAAGGCTACTGCCCCACGCACGAGTTCATTACCGCGGCGGATATCGTCAGATCCAGGGAGGAGCATCCAGACGCCCTCGTGATCGCGCACCCGGAGTG
>JBBAAB010000052.1:0-8451 GCA_041658445.1 Thermoleophilia bacterium | reverse complement strand
AACTACCGGCCGCAGTTCTACTTCCGTACGACTGACGTCACCGGCAGCATAACCCTGGAAGAGGGCGTCGAGATGGTCATGCCGGGCGATAACACCGTAATGGAAGTCAAGCTGATTACGCCGATCGCCATGGAGGAAGGCCTCCGCTTCGCTATCCGCGAGGGTGGTCACACCGTCGGCGCCGGCGCAGTCACCAGCATCATCGAATAAAGCGACCAACAGCCCGGCGCTTGCGCGCCGGGCTTTATAACGGCCTCACGGCTGACCGGGCGGGAGTCCGGGCGACACGCCTGAGATCGGAAACGAGACAGATATGGCTCAACAGAAAATACGCATAAGGCTAAAGGCATACGATCACGAACTCATCGACCGCAGCGCGCGGCTGATCGTGGAACAGGCCCAGCGCACCGGTGCAACCGTCGTCGGTCCCGTACCCCTGCCCACCGAGAAAAACGTCTACTGCGTCATCAAGAGCCCGTTCAAGGACAAGGATTCGCGGGAGCACTTCGAGATGCGTACGCACAAGCGGCTGATCGATATCCATCAGCCGACCCCCAAGACGGTCGATTCGCTGATGCGCCTTGATGTTCCTGCCGGCGTCGATATCGAGATCAAACTGTAATCATGCCGGCCATACTTGGAAAAAAACTTGGAATGACCCAGATATTCACTGAAGAAGGCGACCGCATACCGGTAACTGTCATCGAGGCGGGTCCCTGTCCGGTCACACAGATAAAGACTGATGAGAAGGACGGATACCAGGCGCTTCAGATCGGTTTCGGTGATATGAAGAAGAACAAGATCATCAAGCCGCAGGCCGGTCACTTCAAGAAGGCGGGAGTTGACGCCAAACGTCACCTGGCCGAGGTCCGTTGTGAGCTGGATGATGCGGCGGCGTGGGTAACAGCGGCAGCGGCTGCAACCAGCGAGAAAAAGACCAAGGCGGGGAAAAAGGCCAAGGCCAAAGAAGCCGCGGCCAAGGTGGAAGCCGTAGAGACTGAAGCCAAAGAGGCAGAAGCGGAAGATACCGGCGCAGCTGACGAAGAGGCAGTCGAGGCTGGGGAAGCCGGGACGATCGAACCTGAGGCAGAGGTCGAGCAGCCGGCTCCCGAAGGCGGTCCCAGGACCGGCGATCTGGTAACCGTCGAAGCCTTCAAGATCGGCCAGAAGGTCAAGGTGTCAGGCGTTTCAAAGGGTAAAGGTTTCGCCGGTGTCATCAAACGGCACAATTTCGCTGGTGGTCCGGCATCACATGGATCCCATTTTCATCGTGCGCCGGGTTCCGTGGGCGCAAGCGCCTATCCGTCGCGGGTTTTCAAGGGCATGAAGCTTCCCGGGCAGATGGGTAACAAGAAATCGACTCAGCTCGGCCTGACAGTAGTAGCAACAGACCTGGATAAAAACCTGCTCTTTCTCAAAGGCGCAGTGCCGGGATCAAAAAACAAGATTGTGATGATTCAGACCCAATAGACATGACAGATAAAGAGGAAATAAAAGAAGAGCAGGCCGAAGAATCCGTCGAAGCGGAAGTGAAGGTAATCGCAAAGGAAGCCGGCTCCGCCGACGAGAAGGCTGAGAAGAAAGCCGGGGCCGACAAGGCCAAGGCTGATTCGAAGGCAGCGCCCGCCGGCAAGGCAGACGCAAAGAAGCCGGCCGCCAAAAAAGCGGCAGCGCCCAGGAAGGCTGCTGCAAAGAAGGCCGCGCCCAAGAAGGCCAAGTCCAGGAAAAAGGTCTCAGACCGCACGGACGTCAAGGTTCCCTCGGTCAAGGCTTTGGATGGCAAGGACATAAAATTTAGCCCGGATGTTTTTGAAGTGGAGCCCAAAGTCGGCGTTCTGCATGAGGTAGTGCGGTCCGAACTGGCAGCTCGCAGAAGCGGTTCGGCTTCGACCAAAACCCGCTCTGAAGTCAGCGGTGGCGGCATCAAGCCGTGGCGTCAGAAGGGCACGGGACGCGCGCGGGCAGGTTCCAGCCGGATGCCGCACTGGACCGGTGGCGGTGTCGCCTTCGGCCCCCGGCCGAGAGATTACAGTTTCAAGGTAAACCGCAAAGTGCGCAGTAAGGCGTTGAAGATGGCTTTAAGCGCGCGGGTGAGCGAGGGAAGTCTGAAGGTCGTCGACAACCTGGATTTTGAGGAGCCCAAGACAACCGCGGCGGCCATGGTTCTGGCGTCACTCGACGTAACTTATCCGCTGCTGGTGCTGCTTACGGAAGCCGACATCAACGCGGCACTATCTTTCAGGAATATCCCGCGAGTGGATGTCTGTGCCACCAGCGATCTGGGTGTCAGCGACATCATGGCCGCGCGTACGCTGGTCGTGACCAGTCAGGCTCTGGATGAACTCAACAGGCTGGGAGAGCGGGAATGAGAGATCCGCATACGATAATCCTCGGTCCGGTCATCTCGGAGAAGAGCTATCAGCTGATCGAGCATAACAAGTACACCTTCCGTGTCGATCCGCGGGCGAAGAAGCCGGCGATCGCCAAGGCGGTAGAGGAAATTTTTACAGTCAGCGTCGTGGGCGTGAATGTCATCAAGACCAGATCCAAGCCCAAGCGGCGCGGCCTGGTAAGGGGCAGGACGACATCGGGCAAGAAAGCCATCGTCCAGCTGTCCGAAGGCCAGAAAATAGAATTCTTTGAAAGCATGTAGGAGACCATGGCACAGGTAAAAACATATAAACCGACATCGCCAGGACGGCGCTTCATGACCGGCTCCACCTTCGAGGAGATCACGAAGTCGAAGCCGGAGAAAAGCCTGACCAAGGGCATCTCGAAGAATGCCGGGCGCAACAATTACGGTCGCATCACCATGCGGCGCATCGGTGGCGGACACAAACGGCGTTATCGCCAGATAGATTTCAAGCGGCTCAAGGACGGGGTACCGGCCAGGGTTGCGGCCATCGAGTATGACCCCAACCGGTCTGCCCGTATAGCGCTGCTTAACTATGTGGATGGCGAAAAGCGATATATACCGGCCCCGCTGGGCCTTACCGTGGGCACCATGCTGCAGTCCGGGCCTGATGCTGATATCAAGGCGGGCAACTCACTGCCGCTTGCAAATATCCCGGTCGGCACGATGATCCACTGTATCGAGCTCAAGCCGGGTCGTGGCGCGCAGATGGTGCGCGGCGCGGGCACATCGGCGCAGCTGATGGCCAAGGAGAGCAAGATGGCGCATATTCGCCTTCCCTCCGCCGAGGTGCGGCTTGTTGACGTGAACTGCCGCGCGACGATCGGCGAGGTCGGCAATCCTACCCATGAGAACCTGTCAGGCGGCAAAGCGGGACGCAGCCGCTGGAAGGGCAAGCGCCCAAAGGTCCGCGGCACCGCGATGAACCCGGTCGACCATCCGCATGGTGGCGGCGAGGGCAAGGCAACCGCCGGCCGTCATCCGGTCACGCCCTGGGGTGTTCCGACACTCGGATACCGCACCCGTAAAAAGGGCAAGGACAGCGACCGCTACATCGTACGCGGACGTAAGAGGGGAAAATAGGAGGCAGGCATGAGCAGATCCATTAAAAAGGGACCTTACGTAGACGAGAAGCTGCTTGGCAAGATCGAGCAGATGAATGAGTCGGGCAAGAAGAAGATGCTCAAGACCTGGTCGCGGGCATCGACGATCTTCCCGGAGATGGTGGCGCACACGATCGCCGTTTACGACGGACGCAAGCATGTGCCAATATTCGTGACCGAGAGCATGGTCGGCCACAAGCTGGGCGAGTTCGCGCCGACGCGGACATTCCGCGGGCACGGCCATCACACCGACAGGAGCACGTCGCTGAAGTAAGAATGGAAACGGGTCATCCCGAGCGTTGCGAAGGATCTGAAGACCCTACGCCCCGGTACCGGAATGACAGAACAGCTTTTTTATCGAAGGAAAAGGAACCAGATATATAAATGGCTAAAGCTGCTGAAAAGAAAAAAGATACCGGTGAAGAGCTGGAGGAGCAGGTCACGATGGCGAGCGCCACGGCCAGGTTCGTGCGCATCTCTCCCCGCAAGCTCAGGCTGGTGACCGACATGGTACGCGGCAAAAGCGTTGCCGACGCCAGATCGGTGCTTGCCTTCACACCGCGTGGCGGTTCCGTTGTCGTGGAAAAGGTTATTTCATCTGCCGTCGCCAACGCGGAGAACAACTTCGATATGAGCGGCGACGATCTTTACGTCAGCAGCATATATGTCAACGAGGGCCCGACCCTGAAACGTTTTCGGCCGCGGGCAATGGGAAGGGCCGCCCGTATACGCAAACGCACCAGCCATATCACGGTCGTAGTCACCCAGAGAAAGGAGGGATAGCATGGGTCAGAAAGTTCATCCGGGAGGAATGCGGCTGGGGATCATCCATGATTGGAAATCCCACTGGTATAGCGAAAAAGAATTTGCAAATTTTTTAATTGAGGACCTGGAGATCCGCAAGCATATCCGCCAGAAATTGCGGCACGCGGCATTATCGGATATCCACATCAAGAAAGACGCGCAGAAGATCACGATTGATATTCACACCGCCAGGCCGGGTATCGTCATCGGCAAGAGCGGTGCCGAGGTGGACGCCCTGCGCAGGGAGATCCATGACATGACCGGGAAGGCCGTGCACGCGAACATCATCGAGGTCAAGCGTCCGGAGCTGGACGCCAATCTTGTGGCCCAGTCAATCGCCGAGCAGCTTGAAGGCAGGGTAGCTTTTCGCCGGGCAATGAAGCGGGCTATCACATCCGCCAGCAGATCCGGTGCGGAAGGCATAAAAGTGTCCTGTTCCGGCAGGCTGGGTGGTGCCGAGATGGCGCGCACCGAAGGCTACAGCGATGGCCGGGTGCCTCTGCACACGCTCAGGGCTGACATCGACTATGGTTTCACCGAGGCGCGCACGACGTTCGGACGCATTGGTGTCAAGGTCTGGATCAACAAGGGAGAGATCATGCCCGCCGGGTTTGACGCGGCGACAAAGGAAAAAGCATCGCGACGTCTGGGAGAAGTAGATGCCCAGAGGCGCAAGTAAGCGGCAAGGTTTTAGTTAAGGAATAAATATGCTGTTACCAAAGAAAACAAAACACAGAAAGCAGCACCGGGGCCGCATGCGGGGCATGGCCAAGGGCGGTTTCAATGTGGAGCATGGCCAGTACGGTCTCAAGGCGATGGAGCCCGGCTGGATCACCAACCGCCAGATAGAATCAGCCCGTGTGGCGATAACCCGTCACATCAAGCGTGGCGGCAAGGTATGGATCAATATCTTCCCGCACAAGCCGGTGACTGAAAAGCCCGCCGAGACGAGAATGGGCGGCGGCAAGGGCTCCCCGGAGGGCTGGGTGGCCGTGGTAAAGCCCGGAAGGGTCATGTTCGAGCTTTCCGGCGTCACGCCTCCGGTTGCCAAAGAGGCTATGCGGCTGGCTTCGCACAAGCTGCCGATCAAATGTAAATTCGTACTGCGCGAGGGTGATTTTCTTGAAGGCTAACGAGCTTCGTGACCTAACCGACAAAGAACTCGTCGAGCATATGCGCGATACGCGCAAGCAGCTTTTCAATCTGCGGTTTCAGCACGCGACCGGTCAGCTGGACAACCCCAGGAAACTGAGGCTGATCCGTCAGGATATCGCCAGGATCATGACCATACAAAATGAGCGTGGCAAAGAGTCCGTGGCCGAAGTCCAGGAGGCGAAGTGAGCGCTAAAGCGAGCGAGAAAAAGATTTTAACCAGTGGCAACCGCAAGGAACGCCGCGGTGTTGTCACCAGCGACAAGATGGACAAGACCATCACCGTGCGCATCGACACCAAGAAAGCGCACAGGCTGTACGGCAAGACCATGCGGCGCTCGCGCAAGATGGCGGTGCACGATGAGAACAACGAGGCGGGCATCGGTGATACGGTCCGCATCATAGAGACCAGGCCGTTATCGAAGAACAAGCGCTGGCGCCTGGCGGAAATACTGGAAAAAGCCAAGTAGTAAAGAAGCTTTTAACCGGAAACCAGAAATCAGAAACGGAAAAAACAATAAGTGATACAGGTAGAAACAAGACTCAAGATAGCTGACAACACGGGCGCGCGTGAGCTGCTCTGTATCAGGATAAAAGGCGGATCACACAGGCGCTACGCTCGTGTGGGCGACACCATTGTTGGCACGGTCAAGGTTGCCAGCCCCGGTGGCGCAGTCAAGAAAGGCGAGGTCGTGACCGCGGTGGTCGTTCGTTGCAAGAAGGAACTCGGCCGCAAGGACGGCACCTATATAGCTTTCGACGAGAACGCGGCGGTGCTTATCGACGCGGCCAAGAACCCGCGCGGAACGCGCATTTTCGGACCTGTGGCACGCGAGCTGAGGGACAAGAGCTTCATGAAGATCGTCTCGCTGGCGCCCGAGGTCCTCTAGGAGAAATTGATATTGGCTAAAACCTTGAAAATCAAAAAGGGAGATACGGTCAAGGTCATCGCCGGCAAGGCGCGTGGCAAGACCGGAAAGGTCCTGCGTGTGGAGCCGGAAAAGGAACGCCTGGTCGTAGAGCGCCTCAACATGATAAAGCGCCATCGCCGGGCGACGCCGCAGAATCCGCAGGGCATGCTCGAGAAAGAGGCGCCGATCCATATCTCCAATGTGATGTTTTACTGCTCCAGATGCAGCGATGGCGTGCGCCTGGGAGTCAAACGGACCGACTCGGGACGACTGCGCGTCTGCAAGCAGTGCGGCAGCGAATTCGACTGATATATCAACCGGACAGGAATCTGACACAATAAATTATGGCGAGACTCAAAGAACAATACGAAAAAGAAATACTGCCGGCGCTCCAGGAGGAGCTTGGCTTGAAGAACCCGATGGAGGTTCCCCGGGTCAGCAAGATCTCGGTGAACATGGGTGTGGGCGGGGCCAAGACGGACGCCAAACTGCTTGACGCCGCCGTCGCCGAGATAACCATCATCACCGGCCAGAAGCCCAAGCTTACGCGCGCCCGCAAATCCATCGCCAACTTCAAGCTGCGCGAGGGCATGCCGATCGGCTGCACAGTGACGCTGCGCGGGGCTCGCATGTACGAGTTTCTGGATCGGCTCGTATCCGTAGCCCTGCCACGGATCCGCGATTTTCGCGGCATCAAGCCCAAGTCCTTTGATGGCCGGGGCAACATGTCCGTGGGGATCAAGGAACAGATAATCTTCCCCGAGATCGATTACGACTCGGTGACCCAGACCAGGGGGATGGACGTGACGATCACGACCACCGCCCGCAACGACGAAGAGGGACACGCCCTGTTGAAAAAAATGGGCATGCCTTTCAGGGAGCGTTAAGGAGATTTAATGGCCAAGAAATCATTACAGGTCAAAGCCAGCCGCACACCCAAGTACCCGGCGAGGGCTTACCACCGCTGCCGCCGTTGTGGCAGGCCACGTGGCTATTTTCGCAAATTCGGGCTATGTCGCATTTGCCTGCGCGAGCTGGCGCATCGCGGCGTAATACCTGGCATGACCAAGTCGAGCTGGTAGGGAGGCTATCGTACGATGACCGTTAACGACCCCATCGCCGACATGCTGACGCGTATCAGGAACGCCAACTCGGGCCTGAAAGACAGCGTTGAAATGCCGGCATCGAAGCAGAAAGTAGAGATAGCGAAGCTGCTCAAGAACGAGGGCTATATCGAGGATTACGCCCTTCTTCGCGGTGAAAGCTACGACAATATAGTCGTCGATTTAAAGTACGGCAAGGAAAGGCAACATGTGATCTCCGGCATCAAAAGGATCAGCAAGCCGGGGCGTCGCGTTTATGCCCGCAAGGATCGCATGCCGAAAGTGCTGGGCGGTCTGGGTACGGCAATCCTCTCTACATCAAAGGGAGTCATGACCGGCAGGGAAGCCGCCAAGCAGGGTATCGGCGGCGAGGTCATATGTTTCATCTGGTAAGCGCAAATTATCTGGAGAATAAATAAGTGTCACGAATCGGAAGAACACCCATAGAGATACCGTCCGGCGTCGAGATAACAATCGACGGCAGCGACGTTGCTGTCAAGGGTCCAAAGGGCTCACTCTCGGGCAGTTATTCGCCTGAGATGGAGATCCTCAGGGAAGACAGCACCATTGTCGTGAAACGGCCGTCGGACCGGGGTCCGCATCGGTCACTGCACGGGCTGACCCGCACGCTGATCGCCAATATGGTAGAAGGCGTGACAAAGGGTTTCAGCCGCGAGCTGGAGATAAACGGCGTAGGTTATCGCGCCCAGCTGAAGGGGAAGAACCTGGAGATTCTCGTCGGGCTCTCCCATCCTGTGATCATCGAGCCGATGCCCGACACCGAGTTCGAAACACCCAAGCCGACCCAGATTATCGTCAAGGGAATCGACAAGCAGGTCGTGGGACAGCTGGCGGCGACAATCCGCTCGATCAGGCCCCCGGAACCATACAAGGGCAAGGGTATCAAGTACGTTGAAGAGACTATTCGCAGAAAGGTTGGCAAGAGAGCTTAAGTTATGGCCAAG
>JBBAAB010000051.1:0-8522 GCA_041658445.1 Thermoleophilia bacterium | reverse complement strand
TAAATTTTTTATGCTTGCGTCGGACGGCAAGGTCCTTGCGGCCCTGCCTGCGCCCGACCCGAACTTTCCGCTATTGACGACAAAGGAGCCATGTCCCGCCCAGACCGGTGGCCAGGTAGATTGCACTGACGCTCTCACCGGGTATGAGTTCATGAATAACATTCCAACGAACTTCAACCAGGATATCGCCGAGGTCAGGGTTGTGGATGGCGATGTGACCATGCGCACCAGGTCCGGAGTAAATGTCCACTTTGGAGAGCTAACGGATTATGGGCTCAAGTTCGAAGTCTTAAGACAACTGGTGGCAAGGTCTGTCTCGACAGGCACGACGCTTACAATAGATGTATCCGTGGTTGAGCGCCCTGTAACGAAAGAGGGAAACACTGCGACACCTGCGACGACGGTCACGACACTGACTCAGACGACCGGTGGCTGAGATGGAAGAAAAACCAAAACCCGGCAAGGCTGTGCCGGAGCGCGCAATGAATGAGAGACCAGTGAAAGAAAAGCCAAAGAGCAGGAAGAAGCAGACAGGGGTAAAGCCCTACGTTAAACCGGGAAAGAAGGGTAAACCGCGCAAGTCCGTCGCCAGTCTGGCGCATGCGGACTTTCCACCCGTTGTCGCCCTTGACGTCGGCACAACCAAGATCGCATGCCTGATCGGTGAGATGGACGCTGACGGCAACCTTGTCAGAGTGATGGGGATAGGCAATGTCCCGGCAAGAGGAATGCACAAGGGCGTGGTTGTGGACATGGCCAATGCCTCGGCATCGATCGCCGAGTCCGTAGCAAGCGCCGCCACTGCGGCAGGCGTGGTTCCCCGGGAAGCTTTTGTCGGTGTTGCCGGTTCACACGTTGTCTCCATGAACCGCAAGGTCAGCGTCACCAATCCCAACGCGGACGGTCGGGTTACGCCTGAGGAACGTAAAGGCCTGCTGGAAAAACTCAAGGAGGTCAGGATTTCTGACGACCTTCAGTTGATACATGTGCTGCCCCGTGAATATATACTGGACGGGCAGGACGGCATAAAGCGGCCTGTGGGTATGTATGCCACCAGGATCGAGATGAGTGGTCACCTTGTTTTTGGCGCCATCAACTCGATTCAGAATCTGGTTGGAGCGACACGGGAAGCGGGACTGGAAGTCGATGACATAGTACTCGAGCCGCTGGCGTCGAGTCAGGCGTGCCTGGAAGAGCAGGAGATGAAGTCGGGAGTCATGCTGGTTGATATCGGCGGCGGCACAACCGATGTGGCGATGTTCACTGGTGGTCGTCTCGTCCATACCGCAGTGCTGCCCGTGGGCGGTAACCATATCACGGGGGATATATCGGTAGGCTTGAAAGTTCCGCTGGCCGCAGCCGAAGAGATCAAGCTTGAGTACGGTCATGCCCAGAGCCACCTGGTCGAGGATATCGAAATGGTAAAGGCTCCGGCCGGCGCTGAAGGGAGCCTCGGCGAGCGGCAGGTGACGTTCTCGAGGAAGTTTTTGGCTCGCATCATAGAAGCTCGTGTGGCCGAGATATTTTCGCTGGTCTTAAAGCAGGCTCGCGACAGTGGCTATCTCTCAAGTGTCGCTGCAGGGATTGTGATAACCGGAGGCTCAAGTCAGCTTGAGGGTATCTGTGGCCTTGCGGAGGACATCACCAAATTGCCTGCCAGGCTGGGGCCGCCCCTGGCCGTCGGCGGGATTGTTGACATACCCGGTAATCCCGTTTATGCTACGGCAGTAGGCTTGCTTTTATATGGAAGCAGGCATATTTTTATACGAGGGCCAAGTCGCCCGTCAGAACACTCGACTCCAACTTTAGGGATGTGGAATGAGGTTCTTGCAAAGGTTAAGGGTTGGTTTGGCCGGCAGGACAAAACCTAGACCCTCAGGGAGGTTTTGACAATATGCTGGATCCAGGTAGTAGTTATCTAGCGGTAATACGGGTGGTGGGCATAGGCGGCGGGGGAACCAATGCGGTCAATCGGATGGTTGACGCAGGGCTCAAAGGTGTTGAATTCATCGCAGTCAACACCGACGCGCAGGCGTTGCTCATGTGTGATGCAGACGTCAAGCTCCACATCGGTGGCAAGATAACGCAGGGCCTGGGAGCGGGGGCAAACCCGGAGGTCGGCCGCGAGGCGGCGGAAGAGAGCCGCGACGAGATTCGCGAGGCGATCAAGGGCTCCGACATGGTGTTCGTCACCGCCGGCAAGGGTGGTGGCACAGGCACGGGCGCCGCGCCCGTAATAGCGGAGCTCGCCAAGGAGCTTGGGGCGCTGACCGTGGGCGTTGTCACACGTCCGTTCTCCTTCGAAGGCAAGCGCCGCAGCGACCAGGCGGAAGAGGGCATACGGATGCTCCGCGAAAAGGTGGACACCGTCATCATCATCCCCAACGATCGCCTGCTGCAGGTCGTGGAGAAGAGAACCTCCATAATCGACGCCTTCAAGGTGGCAGACGACGTCCTCAGGCAGGGCGTGCAGGGCATAACCGACCTTATCACTGTTCCGGGTCTCATCAACCTGGATTTCGCCGACGTCAAGGCAATCATGAAGGACGCCGGTTCGGCGCTTATGGGAATAGGCGTGGCAAGTGGCGAGAACCGCGCCGCCGAATCCGCCAAGGCGGCCATATCATCACCGCTGCTGGAAGCTTCGGTGGAAGGAGCAACGGGCATCCTCCTGAACATCACCGGCGGCCCGGATCTGGGACTCTTCGAGGTAAACGAGGCGGCCGAGGTCATCTCAAGCGCCGCTGATTCCAACTGCAACATTATCTTCGGAGCCGTCGTCGACGACGGTGTCAAGGACGAGGTCAAGGTAACGGTTATCGCGACCGGCTTCGACAAGCAGCCGACACGGATTGTGCGTGAGACCAGGGAAGCAAGGATACAGTCCCCGTCGAGTAGCGCCCCCGACCGCGACCCGGACGAAATGCCGGACTTCGAAGTCGGCGAGGACGTTCTCGATATTCCGACATTTCTGCGGGACAAGGACTGAGAGAAAACCGGATCCTGCCTACACAAAAACCAGCGGCTTGATTCAGTAACGATCGGCGGGCCCTGCGGGCTCGCCGATTTTATTAATCCATGTATACGTAAAGATATTCCATTGTCAGTCATCAAGAAAATCTTTGCCTGGGGCGGAATTGTGGAGCCGGGGGATCCGTTCACTCAGGAGAACTGGGACCCATTGATTCTGTGGCGTTTTAATGAAGCCGCGCCGGGCGTCAAAGTTTATTTCACCTCAAGGCCTGGTGGTTTCAGTAATCCTCCTTACGAATCACTGAACCTTGGCTATCACGTCAGTGACGTTCAGGCGAAGGTTCAGGAAAATCGGGCCCTGCTATGTAGTGTTTTAGGGCTTGATCCAGCCAGATTGACCTCTCCGCGGCAGCAGCACACCGCCGATGTGGAGCTGCTGGACGATGAAGAACGTACAGGCTCCGGCGCGTTCAGCGAAGAGTCGGCCTTCGACCCGTGCGATGGACTGGTAACTTCGCTGAGCAACGCGCCGATCCTGTTTCATTTTGCTGACTGCGCGCCGGTGGTGCTTACCGGAACCATTACGGATCCACGGGGACAGGGAAAACCCGTCGTTGCGGTCCTGCATGCCGGCCGCAAAGGGCTCGCCGCGGGCGTCGTAGCCGCCGGTGTTGACCTTATATCCGATACATACAACATTCCCCAGGAATCGATCACCGCTGCCGTGGGCCCCGCCATCGGCGCCTGCTGCTATCAGGTAGGCGAAGATATCGCTTCGGAAATGGAAGAGCGTTTCGGACCCGATGTGCTTTTGCGCAACGGCGAAGGTGTCTGGCTCGACATGCAGAGCTGCGCCGAAGCAGCGCTGCTGGCTGCGGGCCTGCAACAGGAGAACGTCTACGCGCTCGAAATTTGCACCAGCTGCGATGACCATTTCTTCTCCTACCGGCGCGACGGCGTCACCGGCCGCCACGGTGCTATCGCCTGGATCGAGTCATGAAACGCGCCACATATACGCCAGAAACCCTCGACCCCAACCTCATCCGCGAAAATTTCTCTCAAGTAAAGGATGAGGTATCCGCCGCCTGCATGCGTGCCGGCCGCGACCCGCAGGACGTCGAAATCCTCACGGCCACCAAATATGTGACCGCAGAAGGCCTGGATGCGCTGGCTGAAGCCGGCATCACGCTCATAGGCGAGAACCGGGCCCAGGACCTTGCGGCCAAGCACAAACTCTTCGGTGATCGCTTTACATGGGACTTCATCGGCCACCTGCAGAGCAACAAGGTCCGTCAGGTTCTGCCGCTGGTTCGCCTCATTCATTCAGTGGATTCGCTCACGGTCGCGGCTGAGATAGACCGCCGCGCCGACACTACCACGAATGTTCTGCTGGAAGTCAACGTTAGCGAAGAGGGCAGTAAATATGGTATTATCACTACCGAAATTGACCGCTTCCTTGAGGAGGCAGCCAAGTTTTCCAAGGTGAACTTTACCGGTCTTATGACCATGCCGCCCCTGGCGGCAGACCCCGAAGCTGTTCGCTCCAACTTTGCGGCGCTGCGCCGTACTGCAATCCGACTCTCCCAAAACTGGCGGGGAAAATACCATTTTAAGGATCTTTCCATGGGCACGAGCAACGATTATGTCGTGGCCGTGGAGGAAGGGGCGACCATCATAAGGATCGGCGGCGTGCTTTTTAAGTGACAAACGGCGGCCGGAAAACGGATATATATAAGCGAGGGTGAAGTTGCGCTGAAGGGATAGCGGACTATTGGTAGAAAGAATGAATCTGGTCTCGATTAACACTGGAGGTGGTTTCCATCGGTAATGTGTGGCAGAAGACACTGGTATATTTTGGCCTGGTCGAAGACAGGCTCGATGAGAACAACGACTATGACGAAGAGGAAGAGCACCTCGCCGCGCACCGCGAGCTGGAGGAGTCCTACAAGGAGCGGCCCAACGTCCGCAAGCTCAGCAGGCGTGAGCGCAAGCGCAAGGTGGACTACGATGACATCTATCCGGACGACAATGCCGGCACCCGCAAGGTTTCGCGGGTCAGGCCGCTTCGGGCGGCCGCTTCTCCGGCCAACGTGAGCGTGCACCTGGTACTGCCCAAGAACTTCAACGACGCGCAGCAGGTGGCGGACAAGTTCAAAAACGACGTACCGGTAATCCTGAATCTCCAGAATGTGGACAAGGAGCTTGCCAAGAGGCTCATCGATTTTTCCAGTGGCCTGACCTACGCGTTCGATGGCGGTATGCAGCGGGTGGCTGACAAGGTGTTCCTGCTGACGCCACGCAACGTTGACGTCTCCGCCGAAGAGCGGGCTCGACTGATGGAGAAAGGTTTCTTTAACCAGTCATGAGCATTCAACGTATCGGTCTGATCGGATCAGGCAGCATGGGCGCGGCTTTTGTCAAAGGCTGGCTCCGCGCGGACCCGGGGATGGTCTCACGGATCACGGTGACCGACGCCTTCCCGGCCATGGCCGAGAAACTGGCCAGGACCACCGGCGTCGCCGTGGCGGCAACGAACGCGGAGCTTGTCGAAAAATCCGACCTGGTTTTGCTGGCAGTGAAACCGGGCGACATCGGAAGTGCGCTTAAAGACAGTCTCCAGCAGTTCGGCCGCGGCAAGATACTGGTTTCGGTGGCCGCGGGACGGACTATCATTTCCCTGGAGATGCTGTTTCCTGTCGAGGTTGCTGTATTCAGGCTGATGCCGAATGTGGCCGTAGAGGTCTGCGCCGGTACGATTGCTTTCGCTTCGGGCAACAACGTCGACCCGGAGACTGAAGAGAAAGTTTACGAACTTTTCAACCCGCTTGGGCGCGTGGTACCGATGCCGGAGAAGCTTTTTGCCGCGGCCACGGCCATCGGCGGCAGCGGCCCGGGCTTCATGGCGCTTATCGTCGACGCTTTTATCGACGCGGGGGTGATGGCAGGGCTCTCGGCGTCGATGGCGAGGGAGCTGACATACTCAATGGTCAACGGTACGGCGAAGCTGCTGATGGATTCAGGGCTATCGCCTCTCGAACTCAGGCACAAGGTGTCTTCGCCGGCGGGAACCACCGTCGCCGGCATCGCGCAGCTGGAAAGAGACGGCGCCAGGTCGGCGATAATCGACGCGGTTCAGGTAGCGCTTGAGCGTGCAAACGAGCTGGGATAAACATGAGTGTTTTTTTGCGGAGTTTTGTCGGCGCACTTTTTTATACCTACTACATATTAATTATCATCAGGATAATCTTCAGCTGGGTCGGGATTCCATCACAACGGACGCTGTTGATGATCTACAAGTTTATTATTGATGTAACAGAACCATATCTGGGACTCTTTCGACGGTTCATTCCGCCGGCGGGGGGCATGGATTTCAGCCCCATTATCGCGTTGCTGCTGCTCGGAGTGATCCAGAGTCTGGTTGTAGGAGCACTGTAAAATCCTTAAACAGGGAGGAAGGGAATGAGGCTTACACCACTGGACATCAGGCACAAGGAGTTCTCCCGGGCGATGCGCGGGTACAAGGACCTGGAGGTGGATGAGTTCCTCGATGACATAGCCGATGAGTTCGAACGCGTGTTCAACGAGAACATCGATCACCGGGAGAAGCTCGAGACGCTCGAGGAGAAGAACGAGCAGTACAGGAACATCGAGGACACTCTCAAGAAGACCCTGCTATCGGCGCAACAGCAGGCCGATGAGATGAAGCAGAACGCCAAGAAGGAAGCCGATCTAATCCTGCGCGACGCCGAGCTTAAGTCCCGCAGCATCATCAATGATTCCTACGCCGAGCGGCAGAAGATCCAGCGGTCAGTGTCGGCGCTCAAGCAGAAGAACGAGGACCTGCGCTACCAGTTGCGTTCTGTCATCGAGACCTACTCGAACATACTCGACCAGGATGATGTCGGTTCCATCGAGGAAGAAGATCTCGGCCCCATCTTCGAACCCGCCGCTGAAGCGATAACTGACAAAACAATGGTCGGCGGCATTGACGACGCGGTATCCAGCGAGCTGCTGAATGGAGAAGTAGCTCCGGAGCCGGTTGCCGCGGTCACCGGCAGCGAGGAAATCGCCGATTCCGGCGAAAAGGAAGAGAGCAGGCCGGCGGGTATTCCCCCGTTGAATGAAGCGGCCAAGTCCGCAGGGGAAAAAGAGGACCCGTTCGCCGATCTGGACAACGACAAAGACGACCACAAGTTCAACTGGTAGGGTGCTCTCCCGGTCTGCGGAAGGCACGCTACTGTCCGTACGCGTCGTCCCGGGCGCAAAAAAATCAAAGATAACGGGAGAGGCCGGCGGACTTCTCAGGGTACGCCTTCAGGCGCCTCCGGTCGAGGGAAAGGCCAACAGGGAGCTGCTTAAACTGCTGGCACGGGAACTGGGCCTGAAAAAGAGCCAGGTGGTGCTCGTCCGTGGCGACAAATCAAGAGAAAAGACCGTGCTCCTGGCCGGGGTAACTCTTTCCCAGGCGCAAGACAGGTTAAAATACGCGCTTCGCGAGGAATAGACACTTGTGCAAGGAAAAGAGACAAAAGCCGTTTTGAGGAAGGCGCCAGCCAGACTGTTTTTTCTGATCCTGTTCCTGCTTTCGGCCGACCAGCTGTCCAAGTATCTGGTGCGAAAATGGATCGACGCTCATGAAAGCATCGACCTGCTGCCTTTCCTGAGCCTGGAGAATATAAAGAACAGCGGTATCGCCTTCGGCATGCTCCAGGGGCACACCGGACTGGTAATCTTCACCAGCTCGGCGATTGTGTTGCTGCTCATCGTCACCGCTCTTGCGATCATGCACGATTCCCGCTTCCTCTGGCCGCTGGCTTTCCTCGTGGGGGGCAGCGTCGGCAACCTGATCGACCGGTTCGCGTTCGGACAAGTTACCGATTTTCTGCGCCTGCCACACTGGCCCGCCTTCAACCTGGCCGATGTCTTCATCATTACCGGCGTGGCGATGCTGCTGAGGGTGTTCATGCTCGAGCCGGAAAAAAATGAAGAGGAAAAGGAAGAGGAAGGCGACGGCCGGGGCGTTTCCGCTTCCGTCTAGCCGCGAAACAATTATTTCGCGTGAAAACCAATCGGAGAGCAAATAATTTTCTCTCATTCATGGGAAAGCACACCCGGTTCACCAGCTCATGACTGACAACACAGAACATCATGTTGCTATCACAGCCGACTCTGATGAAGATGGTCTGCGGCTCGACAAGCTGCTCTCATCGGTGCCGGAGATTGGCTCGCGCGCGGCGGCGCAGAAGCTCATCGCCGGCGGCCGGGTAACGGTGAACGGCGAACCCCGAGGCAAGAACCACAAGGTGAGCGCCGGAGAGGAGATCGAGGCACAAATACCCATGCCCGCGGAGTTCGACTTAAGCCCCGAGGAGATGGAGTTATCGGTTCCCTATGAAGACGAGTATCTGCTTGTGGTTGATAAACCAGCCGGAGTTGTTACCCATCCCGCAAAGGGTCACGATCATGGCACACTGGTCAACGGGCTGCTCGGCCGCCAGATCGCCGGCGGGGAGCATCCGCACCGGCCGGGCATCGTGCACCGTCTCGAC
>JBBAAB010000050.1:0-8604 GCA_041658445.1 Thermoleophilia bacterium | reverse complement strand
GCAGCCGTTGCTGGTCGCGGAGCCAATGCCGTTTCACTTGGCACCTGTTCACTGAGGCAAACGACTGTAACCTGTCGCTACCGTGGAAGCACACATCAAACTACACCACTTGACAAGACGTGAACGAGGTTCACACCCGAGACTCCTTCCCTTTCTGCCTTCCTGCACCACAGAGCGGCGCGGGGGCCTGCTGACCTTTTCTCCCCTCTTCGATGCCAGAGGCGCGGCTTATGCTCCCTGTCAGGATGTCCAGAAACGTCAACACCGGTTGAAAAGTAGGCCACCTGTGTGGTCAACCCAAGGCCGCTTGTGTGCTGGGCTTGGGTCGATGGTCCATGAGCTTCTTGTCTCTCAAGCGATAGGAGTCTCCCTTTAGGGACAGGATTTCGGCGTGATGGACGAGCCGATCGATCATGGCGGCGGCGACGACCGGATCGCCGAAGATCTCACCCCAGGCGGTGAACGGCTTGTTGGACGTCACGATCACCGAGCCCCGTTCGTAGCGGGAGGAGACCAGCTGGAAGAACAGGTTGGCGGCCTCGGCATCGAAGGGGATGTAGCCTACCTCATCGACGATGATCAGGCGCGTTCGCTCCAGCTGGCGGAGGTAGGCCTCCAGATGCTTCTCGTGGTTGGCTGCGGCGAGCTGCATCACCCATTGGGTCGCCGTAGCGAACTGCACCCGGTGGCCAGCCACGCACGCCTTCATCCCCAGCGCCACCGCCAGGTGGGTCTTCCCAGTCCCCGGCGGACCGAGGAAGATCACATTGTCTCGAGCCTCGATGAAGGACAACGTGGCCAGGTGGAGCACAACTTGCTGGCGGACGCTCGTTTGGTAGGTAAAGTCGAAGTCTTCGACTGTCTTGCGGGCGGGGAAGTGAGCGGCACGGATGCGAGCCTCCCCACCTTGGGCTTGTCGAGCCAGGACTTCATGATCGAGGAGCACGGTCAAGAAGTCTTCGTAGCTCCAGCTCTCGTTCCGGGCTTGCTCGGCGACCCGGGACACGGCCTGGGCGATGCGAGGCGCCTTCATCTGGTGGATCAGGTAGGCCAGGTCGTTCATCGGGCCACTTCCTCTGCCACCAGGGCGTCGTAGACGCTGAGGTCGCGCTGCTCGACCTGCAGAGCGGCTTGCCGGGGGAGTGCCAGGCCAGGAACGAGCTGGGAAGGTTGGAGGGGGCGGGTCTCCTTCCGCACAGACCACGGACGCTTCTGATGTTCGGGGAAAGTGATCACCTGATGATGCCCAAAGGACCGCGCATGCTGCGCCAGGAGATGGCCCTGGTCGTAGATGCGGACCAACGTGGCATCCAGCTTCGCCCCCAGGCGCCGTCCAGCGAAAAGCAAGGGAATCGAGTAGTCGTTGGCATCCAGCCGAACGTAGCCCCAGCGGCTGGCCTTGGCGAAGAGGATCTCCTCGGCCTGGTAGGGCTCGTCTGGCAGTGCCAGCAGGTGGCCCCGCTCGAACTCGAACCGATCGATCGGACGCTCGTCCAACCCGGAGTGGATCCGGACGTTGCAGGTCGCGTCCCGCCACCGAGTGCCCTGGGCCTGCAGGTCCTGCATGCCGGTGAACTTCCGCCCGGCCCAGAAGTTGTGCTTGATGTACAGGATCGGCCGTTCGACCAATCCCTTCTCGTGCGGCTCCCCGGGCCAGGTCGGAAAGGAACGAAACCCATACTGATCGGCGAAGGGAAGGAACTGGGGATTGAAGGTCACCTCCGCCCCGCGGCGGTACAGGACGACCGACTTGAGGTTGTCGTACACGATGGTGCGCGGGACCCCACCAAAGAAGGCCAAGCCTTCGGCATGGCACCTGAGGAAATCCACCAGCCGCGTGCGGAAGGAGAAGATCACGGTCAGCATCCGGCTGTAGCCGAGAGCCATGACAAAGGCGTACACCGGCCTCAGCTTTCCGAATGCATCCGGGATCGGGTCAGGCATTTGAGCCCAATCGACCTGACCGATCTCACCCGGCTGGTACACCGTGCGCTGGAAGGCTTGAATCGGTCGCGGACGAACCTCGTGCAGGTAGTCCCGAAGGACCGTGATCCCTCCTGTGTAGCCCTCGGCGCTCAAGATCTCGCGCACCCGCACAGCCGGGGATACTCCGCCAGCAGCTCAGCGATCCGACCCTAGAACCGGTCCAGCTTCGAAGGCCGCGCTGCACGCTGGTAGACGGGTGGTCCCTTTGCTTGAACAGCCCGCGTCACCGTCTCACGCGCCAGCCCAAGCCGTCGGCTGATGCCTCTGATCGACATCCCCTCTACACGATGCAATCGTCGAATTTCGGCCCACTCGTCCACGTTGAGCATCCTTCTGGCCTCCGCCCACCTCGTGCTTCAGGTTCGACTGGAGGCCCATCGTAGCCGTTGTGGGTGGCCTAGTTTTCGACCGGTGGTTTTGGCCCATTATTCAACCGTTGCTGACAAGAAACGATGCTACACCCTCCTCTTTCAAGCCCCGAAATGCACTCGCAGGTCTTTTCGCCCCATCGCAGTGGCATGCATTGACCCTACACTCAGCAGTCTCACCCACCGTCAGCGTTCGTTTCGACGATCCTTGCATACAACCTTGTGGCGTCTGCAAGTTCGCGTACTGACAGTCGCTCGTTTGCGACATGAGCTAGCGCGATATCACCCGGGCCGATCACTACCGTCGGGATGTTCATGACACTGGCACTCGCGAACGCGTTGCACCCATAGGGCAAGACGTACGGGACAACCTCAATACCCACTTCGCGCATCGCAGCTTGGACTCTTTGACGGAACGGGTGACCATCATCCATGACCCACCCACGATGACAATCAACTACCTCAAGCGTCGCGCCGGTATAGCATTTCGCCGTTAGCGTTGCATAGTCAATCTGGAGCCTATCGATCCCTCGCAATGCCTCCCTGAAACGTGAAGGGAGTCCTTCCTGCGTCTCGTCCTGCAACAACCGACACTCCCAGAAGGTTCGGCATTCGTCAGGAACAGAGCCGTTACCAGGAAGCGGATGTGACACGATCTCGACAAGCTCGACGACTTCTTCTCCAAGCAACTCGTCAGCGCGGGTAGCCATACCGCGAATGCGTGAGATTGCCTCAATCATTCGGTACACCGCATTGTCTCCAAGCTCCGGGCGGCTACTGTGGGCCAATGTGCCAATGCTTGTCAATACGAGTCCGGCCCGTCCCTTCTCGGCAACCCCTAGCCTCAGACCTGTTGGCTCACCGATGACAACAGCATCGGGGGTTTGGGATGTCAAGACCTCTCGAAACGCTCTTGCAGGCAAGAACTCCTCCGCGACGCTTGCTGAAACCAAGATCCTTCCGGCGATTCCGCTCCGCCCCACGTAAACCGGGGCATGAATCATTGCAGATAGGGCTCCCCTCATGTCAACCGAACCGCGACCCCAGATCTCGCCGTCAACAAGGTCTGCTCCATGCGGCGAGTGCTCCCAAGCGTCGGCCTCTTGGACAGCCACGACATCAAGGTGCCCGTCGAACATGAGAATGGGGCCTGGTTTCTCTCCGGTCAGGACGCCAAGGACATTGCCGTACGCATCTGTCCTTACGTCATCGTAGCCGAGGTCCTTCATTCTTCCCAATACGCAAGCAGCGGCGCTTGCCTCTTCGCCGGAGTACCCAGAGATCTTAACCAACTCCCTTGTGAATTCAGTAATCTCCTCCAGTCGATCTTCAGTCAATTCCATGTGTGTTTACCTCTCGCGGGTTCAAGTGCTACAGACGCAACCAGCACACCAAAGGACAACCACTGATCTGTCGATCTCTTCTACGGCCCCCAATGACGACGAAACGTCAGAGTATTCCTTGCCTCGGGCCCTTGTTGTGCCAATCTGCGATGAGACTACCCTCAACCGAGGATGGATCCCGGCTGAAGCAGACTCGAATACCACCACGACTCAATGCCAATCGCGGCAACAACACCCTCACGGAAGACGGACGCATGTGCTGCGAAGCGCCACTCGCCAGAAGCAGGGAGATGGCTCTCCTAGCACCAAGTCCGCGGGGGCTGCCCATTTGGATCATTCGGGCCTCAAACCAACCGCGCCTGCGCGCGCTGCCGAAGAAGAGAACATCGCCGCCACCTTGGCGCGCAGGTAGGCGTACGGCTCGCCCAGCGCCCAATTGCGCTTCAGGTCAAAGGCCACATCCGAGACGGTCTCGACCTCCTCACCCGAAAAGTCAAGTTCGCCGATCAGGTCACGGCCAGAGCTTCGGTCGCCGCAGGGGTCCACATTGCAGAAGGCGCCTGAGTGGCACCACCGCCGCAGGCGGCAACGATAAGGGCCACAAGCGCAAGCATGGTAGCGACACGCCACATTCTCTTGCCGAGCATGTCGAACTCCTGCTCTTGTCTTGGGTCGATTAGGTCATCGATGGCCGAGATGCCGAGCCGGTTTCCTGCGCAACCATCTCCTCTCCCGACTAGCGGACGATCCGCGTCCCGGTCTCGCCCGCCAGGGCTCGCTCGATATTGGCTGGATCGGTGATCAGTGCTTCTTTGCCCCCCCGGTCCAGGTACTGGAGGATGGCCCGGATCTTGGGCTCCATGCTGCCCTTGGCGAAGTGGCCCTCGGACAGGTACGTCCGGGCCTCATCGGCCGTCATCCGGTCCAGCCACTTCTGGTTGGGCTTATGGTAGTGCAAGGCGACTTTTTCGACTGCCGTGGTGATCAGGAACAGGTCGGCGCCGATGCCAGACGAGAGGACCGAGGCGCTGAAGTCCTTGTCGATCACGGCTTCGATCCCGACGATGTCCCCGTGTTCGTCCTCCACGACCGGGATGCCCCCGCCTCCGACGCCGATGACAACGTAGCCGGCCTTGATCAGATCCTCAATCGCCGGCTGTTCGATGATGCGCTGCGGGAGCGGCGATGGTACGACCCGGCGCCAGCCCCGGCCCGCATCCTCGACCACGGCCCAACCATCCTGCGCTTGGCGTTGCTTCGCCATGCCCTCGTCCATGAACGAGCCGATCGGCTTGCTCGGGTTCTGGAACGCCTGATCGTTCCGGTCGACGAGCGTCTGGGTCACGATGGTGGCCGCAAGTCTGCTGATGCCCCGCGCCCGAAACTCGTTGTACAGGGCGCGCTGGAACATGTAGCCGATGGCTCCCTGCGTGTCGGCGCCGCAGTAGTCTAGCGGCACCATGTGCAGCTCGCCCAGAGCCAGCTCGGCGCGGCGCAGGATGAAGCCCACCTGCGGCCCGTTGCCGTGCGTGATCACCACGTCCCAGCCGGCCTGAATCATCCCGGCGATGTGCTTCATCGACTCGACTGAGGCCGCATACTGGTCGGGGATCGTCTGGTGCTTGGCGTCGCGGATGAGCGAGTTCCCACCCACGGCCACCACGGCGATCTTCTTGTTGGCAGGCTCAACCATGTTCGGACTCTCCTCCTCGAGCGGGCTATCAGGTACCAGCTATCAGCTATCAGCCATCAGCCTTCAGCTTTCAGCTGATCGCTGATCGCTGCCCTTCATCTCATCGTCAGCGCCATCACCGCCTTCTGAGCGTGCATGCGGTTCTCGGCCTCGTCGTAGACGACGCTCTGGGCGCCGTCGATCACCGCGTCGGTGACCTCGACATTGCGGTCCGCCGGCAGCGGGTGCATGTAGATGGCGTCCGGCTTGGCCAGCTTCATCTTGCGCTCGTCCGTGATCCACGACGAGTACTTCTGGATGATCTTGGCCCCCTGCTCCTGATCCGTCGTGGTCAGCATGGCCTCCCACGATTTGGCGTACACGATGTTGGCGTCCTTGAACGCCTTGTCCATGTCATCCACAACCTCGAAGCCAGTGCCGACAGCCCGGTCATAGACCAGTTCCGTTGACGAGAATATCGACTCTGACAATGGCGAGGACCCCGCCGCGGCAATTGGGATTCCAGAACTGTGGAATCAAGACCTGTGCAAGACGTCGGGGGTTGGGCCGGGACATCTGAGAGGATCGCACGAGGCCGAGGATGTCACGCCCTCCTGCACATCGTCCACCAGGTCTCTGAAAACCCGACCGTCAGAACCCGCGTGCCACTCGACGCCAACGAGCCGGCCACTCGAATCATACACCGGATACTCATGGTAGAGGGCCTTGGCGAAGAAACCCAGGATCTTGATAAGAAAACGCTCGACTTCTTCCGTTAAAGCCGAACCTCTTTTGCGGCACATCAGGCCTCCCACTCCCACTCTACTCCACCTAAGAGCGGCCAAGGTTGAGTTTGATCGACAGACCCGCGATTGTTGACTTCATTGGTAGCCCTTCTAATTCCGAGCCAGGCGTCAGGACTAGGCAATAGGCAGAAACACTCTTATCGAATTGCCCTGGGCCTGACGCCAACTAGGGGATTCTGCTTCTCGGTCTGCACCATGCTCGATGACTCCTTTCCTACCCTTCGAGACGCTCGCGAGAAGCGCTACAGATCATCGAAGTGCATACGGCACCGGCCGCCTGCGGATTGATCTGGCCCCCAGGAATTGATCCGGTTCGTAAGTCGTGACTGAACTAGACGAAGTATGATGGACAATGGAGGGTAGGGCAAGATGTGAACAATCCATCTCGGAGGGCAGTCGCTTGGAGCCCCTTGCACGATTCATCCGAAGGTCCTAGGATCTGACTCCCCACAGGGATGCAGTTATGTCTGTTGCCTGGCTCCAGAAGACGGTTAAGGGTCTCGGTCTGGCAGGCACCCGGAAACAAGCAGACCCTTACACGGAATCCGGCAAGAGGCGAGCAAGGGTCGCAAACGGCGCTGCCGGGTCCTGCAAGAACCCGATGCTTGAAACCCTGCGGTCGCCCCAAGTTAGGGGGTTCGTTCCCGGGCGTGCAAGTCACTGCCCTGCGTTCCGCAGGCCACCGGTTCTTCATGGATTCCGGATAGGTGGCACCCTTCAACAAGCCCAGATCCGATCGCTCGCTTCAGCCTACCCTCGATGCATTCTCGAACTTCGCTAGCTCTCGCCGGAAGACCAGTCCGATTCCAGAATGCGTCGGCCCGTTCCGGTGCTTCGCAACGATGATCTCCGCCACGTTCTGCAGCGGCGTGCTCAGGTCATACGTATCAGCCCGGTAGATGAACATGACCACGTCCGCATCCGCCTCCAGGCTCCCGGACTCGCGCAGGTCAGAGAGCACCGGCCGCTTGTCCGCCCTCTGTTCCACGGCCCTCGAGAGTTGCGCCGCCGTCAGTACCGGGATCCGCAGCTCGCGCGCCAGGGCTTTCAGGCTCCGGGAGATGTGAGAGACCTCCTGGACCCGGTTCTGAATGCGCCCGTCGCCAGTTATCAGCTGCAGATAGTCCACGATCACCAGATCGAGCCCCACCTCGCCGTGCAAGCGACGGCACTTTGTCCGCAGCTGTAGTGGCGTGATCGCCGGCGTGTCGTCGAAGTAGATGTGATTCGTGCTCAAGGCGCTGAGCGCCTGAGTGAAGGCCGGCCACTCCTCGTCATGGATCTCCCCAAGCCGGAGCCGGCGGGCGTCGATCTCCGTCGCTTGGGCGATCAAGCGCTGTGCCAGCTGTTCGTTGGACATCTCTAGCGAGAACACGGCTACGTGCTTGTTGTGGAGGTGGGAGGCATTGTAGGCTGCCGACAGGCAGAAGGCCGACTTCCCCTGCCCCGGGCGGCCGGCGATGATCAGAAGGTCACTGGGCTGCATCCCGCCCAGCAAACAATCGAGGTCAATGAACCCGCTGGGCACGCCGGCCGATTCCTCCGGATGGCGCGCCTGGTAGTCCAGCCGGTCGTAGTAGGAGCTGAGGACCTGTTTGATCGGCTGGAGCTCATGCCGCAGGCGACGCTCCCCCACGGCGAAGATCGCCTTCTCAGCATCCTCGACGGCTTCTTCAACCGGGAGTTCGGACCGGTGCGCGAGGCGCGCCACTTGGCCGGCTGCAGCAAGCAACCTGCGCCGGATCGCGGCCTGCTCCACCAGCCGCCCGTAGGCCTCAGCGGGAAGCGAGGTTGGCACCCCTGTAATGAGTGCCGTCAGGTAGGCCTCGCCCCCTACCTCGGACAGCTTCCCTTGCCGCTGCAGATCCTCCGAGACCGTCAGGATATCGATCGGCTGACGCTGGCCCTGCAGCCGCAGAAAGGCTTCCCAGATCCAGCGGTTCCGGTGAAGGAAGAAGTCCTCGGGGGGGAGGAACGGGGCGACATCGAAGAAGACCTCGGGGTTGATCAGGACCGAACCCAGGACAGCTTCCTCTGCCTGTCGTAGCTGATTCACAGATCTCAATCGGACGAAGTCGCAAGAGAGCCCAACGAGGGACACCCATGGCCGTCCGCACTCTGTGGTACGCCAATCTAGCGACCAACCCCTCTTACCCCGGGCTGTTCTCCCAACCTCGGTCTCCTATATCATTGCCTCTTCTAGCTAGTTCCGGTAACATGCGCTTATCGGAATCGATTCGCGCACTCAAGCGAGACCCAGAGAGGGGCTCTCAGGAGCCACCGAGGACCTCACGGCTATCCGCTCTTGGCTGTCGCGATGGTTATCAAGACGGCCGTACCGTAAGGTCTACAGTAGGGGTTCCGACCGAGCTAGTTCACATCCGTGAGGTCGAGGGCCGTTCGCCCTCGGAGACCCCCAGAGCGAAGGA
>JBBAAB010000049.1:0-8697 GCA_041658445.1 Thermoleophilia bacterium | reverse complement strand
CCGTGCTGGCCACCAGGCCCGCGGTCGAACGTGTCTGGGACGAGCTGGGCCGCCTGCTCGAAGCCCCGGGAGCCGCGACGGCCACCCGTCGTATGGACGAGCTGGGTCTGCTGGAGGTCGTGCTTCCGGAAGTCCACGCTCTCAAGGGCGTCGTCCAGAACGAGTATCATCATCTCGACGTCTATAACCATGTGCTTGCAGCCGCGGACGCCCTCGACCGTATAATCGAAAATCCCGCGGACCTCTTCCCCGGGCAGGCGGAAAGAATCGTGGAACGAAGCAACAGCCGGGTTGCCGGCGACGCCAGCTGGCGCTTCGTCATGAGTTATTCCGCCATAATGCACGATATCGCCAAACCATACTGCCGGTTCACCGATGAGTCTGGCAACTTCCGCTTTTTCGAACATGATCGTATCGGCGCTGAAATGGTAGACGAGACCCTCACACGCATGCGGGCCAGCGCCGGGACGGCAAGGGCGATTACGCTTCTCGTATCGAGTCACATGCGCCTTGAAGGCCTCAAGCAGAACTTTCCTCCCAGCAGGCGAGCGCGCCTGCGCTACATCCGGGCTACCGAACCCTACACGCCGGAAGCTATTATCCTGTCGGTCTCCGACCAGCTTGCGATCAGGGGGCCGAAGACAACAGATGCGGCTATCGAAAGGCACCTGGAGCTCGCCGGCGAAATGATGAATGAGAGCTTCGCGGCCCAGGAAGCCGAAGCTCTGCCAAAGCTGGTCGGCGGCGATGACCTTATGAAGGAGCTGGTTTTGGAGCCGGGTCCGCAGGTGGGGCAACTCCTGGACCGGATACTCGAGGAGCAGCAACTTGGCAATATCAGCTCACGCCAGGAGGCCCTTCAGCTGGCGACACGGATACTGCGGGAGGAGGACCAGGGGAATTGAGCTCTGTCGACCGTACGAACCGGGCAAGCGGCACAGCCCTGATCACATCAGGATGATGAGCGGCGTCACCGAACCTGCAAAGTCCAGATATCAACTGAAGATACTTCCCGCCGGGAAAAACGACCGCGTGGTCGAGATTGCCGACGGCGAAGGACATCCGCTCAAATACGTGTATTGCCCCCATCGGCTGGGAAAATCCAGCGAGGACTTTCTTGACCTTCGCATGCAAAAAGACTGGGAGAGCATGGACGCCGACGAATTCACAGCCAAATACTCGCTACTGGAGACCTGATGCCTTCCACGGCCAATCCCGCGGCTGCCATCGTTATAGAGGACCTGGGCAAGCGTTACGGTGCCATCAGCGCGCTCGACGGCGCTTCTCTCACCACCGGCAGGGGGCAGATATACGGTCTGGTAGGTCCAAACGGCTCTGGTAAGACAACGCTCATCAAGGCCGTCTGCGGCCTGCTTAAACCCGATCGGGGCCGTGTCGAGGTCCTTGGCTTTGATGCGACTCGCGAGCGCCATGCCATCAGAAAACACCTTGGCTATATGCCCCAGACCCCTTCGCTGTACGATGACCTGAGCCCGCTTGAGAACCTGCGCTTTTTTGGTAGCGCTTTCAGGCCGCCGGATATCGGTGAGCGAATTCGTGAAACGCTGGAATTCGTACAGCTCTGGGATCGGCGGGACGACCCCCTCCACACTTTCTCCGGAGGGATGCGTCAGCGGGCCTCACTGGCATGCGCCCTTATGCATGACCCCGAGCTGCTGGTCCTCGACGAACCCACGGCAGGCGTTGACCCTGTTCTGCGACAGAGTTTCTGGCGGCGTTTCGCAGAACTATGCGACAAGGGCCGCACGATTTTCCTGAGCACGAACCAGATGGACGAGGCGCTCCGCTGTGACCATGTGGCGGTTATTCTCGGCGGCAGGATCCTTGTCTCCGAAACGCCTGAAGCCATCAGAAGACGCGGCAAGGCACGTGTGATCATGGAAGTCGAGGGCGAACGCCGAGAGGTAGAGCTTGATAGTTATGAAGAAGAACTCCCCCGCCTGCTTGGTGAATATGGACTCCAGGAAAGAGTCGGGCGCATCAGCATCAAACGGCAGAGCCTCGAAGAAGTCATACTGTCGCTCCTGGAAGAGGCAAAATGATCCGCCACAGCCTCCTGATCGCAGCCCGTATCAACCGGCAGTTCCTGAGGGACCGTCGTTACCTGGGCATGTCCCTGATGGTGCCGCTGATTTTGATGCTACTGCTGAAATATGTTATAGACTCCCTGCCGGGGCTGGCTCACTTTGGCGTCCGGGTGTCCGACTATTCCATCCTCATCGCCGCCTACCTGGTACATTTCCTGGCCTACGTCCTTTCCACGATTGTTCTGGTCAGGGACCGCACCGCGGGCACCCTGAGCCGAATGTTCGTCTCGGGTTACCGGCGGCGTGAGATCGTTTCCGGTTATGTGGCAGGTTATTCCACTGTGGCCGCCGCCCAGACAACGCTGGTTCTTGTCAGTACCAGATATCTGTTTGATGTAAAAATAGAGCGGGACATCGCCGCCGTGGTGCTCACCATGCTGTCTCTGGCGATTGTTTCTGTGGGTCTGGGGCTGTTTCTTTCCAACTTTGCACGCAACGAAGGTCAGGTCTTCCCCTTCATCCCCATGGTCATCATCCCTTCCGCGTTGCTCTCCGGGATGATCATCCCCATAGGCGATCTTCCGGTGGTGCTCCAGTGGTGCAGTTATCTGGTTCCCCTGACATGGGCTGTGAAAGTGCTGAGAGGGGTTGTCGTCGACGGAAGTTCGTTCTTCTCACTGCTGACGCCCTTTTTGCTGCTGTTGGGCTTCGGCCTTGCACTGTTGGTACTTGCAAGCTTTACACTGCGGGAGAAGGAGTAGGGATCCGTAACAAACACGAAGCCGGTCCTGCGGGCGCAAGCCGGCGGAGCTGGGGGGGGTCGTGTCTATGAAGCCTTGGCCTGTTTGGGCTTCAGGAGAGAGATAAAAGCATCTATGACTCTAGGGTCGAACTGCGACCCGGCGCCCATCTGTAACTCCAAAAGGGCCTGCTCGATCGAGAGCGCCTTGCGGTAGGGACGCTCGCTGGTCATCGCCTGAAAAGCGTCCGCCACTGCCAGGATGCGTGCACCCAGAGGAATCTTTTCATTCGACAGACCATCCGGATACCCCGCGCCATCGTAATGTTCGTGATGATGTCGCACCACGGGCAGGAAGCTCTCAAGACTGGAGATATGCTTGAGGATCGTTTCGCCGACCTCCGGATGTTCTTTTATTCTCCGCCATTCATCAGGGCTTAAGTGTCCGCGCTTGTTGATAATGTCCTCGGGAACGCTGATGAGTCCGATGTCATGCAGCAGGCCGGCCACCCGGATGTGGTGGACCTCCTCTTCCTCCAGCCGCATCTCGGCGGCGATCGTCGAGGCGAGCCTGGCTACTGATTCTGCATGACGCTGGTCATATGTGCTGCGCTCATCAACACAAGCAGCCATCGCCTGGGCCGCCGCGATATGAAGCTCCTCCCTCACGAGATCCTCGAGGGACACCTGGCCGAACTCACTCGACTCTTCGTGAAACAGCGTGACCCTGTTGCCGCCCTGGCGTTTGCCGTAATACATGGACCAGTCGGCCTTGTCAACCAGGTCGCGCACCTGCGGCGCGTCTTCCGGGAAGCTGGCCACCCCGATGCTGGTGGTCAGAGGCGCGCCGTTCCTGGCCTTGGTCTCAAAAGCGAATCCTGCTACGCGGCGCCGGATCCGATGGGCGATGATCTGGGCGCCTGAGGTGTCGGTGTCGGGCAGAATAATTGCGAATTCCTCTCCACCATAACGAGCTGCAATATCAATCGCGCGCTTGGATTCGACGATTATCCTGGAAACCTCCACGAGGGCTTTATCTCCGAGAGCATGCCCATTGATATCGTTGAAACTCTTAAAACAGTCCAGGTCGCAGAAGATAACCGACGTAGACTTGTCGTTGCGTTGCGCGCGGTCAATCTCTTCCTTCAGACGGGAATAAAAATACCGCTGGTTGTAAAGACCTGTCGGACCGTCGGTGACCGCTTCTTCTTTGCTTTGCTCAAGTATCCGGGCGTTCTGAATCGCAATGGCCGCCTGGTTGGAGAGGATGGACATAACCGAAAGATGTTCGCGACTGTAGGCGCTGAATTCCCGGCTGTAAACATATAAAACTCCGAGCTTTCTCTTTTGCACCTTGAGAGGCAGGCATATGAATGCCTTGATTCCCTCGTCGCTGGCCATCCGGCTCAGCCTGTGGGATGACTTGACGTTGTCGCTGAATACAGCCTGCTCTCCCAGCAGGGATTCTTCCGCCAGGCCACCCTTGCGGAATTCCATTTTGCTGACAAAATTGTCGCTGAGGCCTTTTGTGAATATGTCCGTGAACTCACCTCGCTCCTCGTCATAAAGAATAATCGCGGCCGCATGGGAGTCGGTGAGCTCGATGCCTTTTTCCATGACGATCTCGACCACGCGCTCCCAGTCGAGTTCGGAGCTGATGGCCAGGGCTATGTCGGACAGGTAGGTAAGCTGGTTGATCTTTCGCTGGATTGCATCCGCCATGCGGTTGAAAGAACCGCCCAGCTCGGCGATCTCGTCAAAAGTGGTGACTTCGACTCGACGTTTGAAGTCGCCCCTGGCCATGGCCGCGCTGGCCAGCTTTAGCTCCCTGACCGGCCGGCTGAGTCGTCGCGCGGCAATGATCGAAATCAGCAGGCTCAGACCTATACCGATGCTGCCGGCAAAAATAAGGTAAGCCCACAATTCAGAAGCCGCATCGTCAGCGGCGGCCCGAGCATCCCTGTTGCTCTCGTTAAAACTAAAAGCGATTTTCTGGCTCAGATTATTGATCGTGAACAGTATCTGGTCGGATTGCTTTTCCTTGGCAAGGGTTGCGACCGCGTCTCCCGAACGCCAGGCGGGAACCATCTCGTTTAAAAAATTGTTATCGAGGCTGGCTGTCGCGACGGCCAGCTGTTTAAACCACTCCTGCTCGATATCAGTAAGACCGTGGGCGCTTGCATCGGCAAGCGCGGCATCGCGGACCTGACGCGCCTCCTCGAAACTGACGATCTTGTTTTCCTTGTTTTCCACCATGAGTTCGTAGTGGGCCTGGATTTGTTGCGCGGCGGCGGTCCTGGCCACCTCTATGTGCTGGACGGCCCCCGCTCTATCAAGGGCCTCGTCAGAGGCGACCCTCATGGTGTTTACCTCGTGCAAAACCACAACTCCAAGAATGGAGAAGACGGCTACGATAGCAATGAAACCGGCGACCATCTTCGTACTCAGCCGTCGGAATAGCGGAATGCCCCAAAGCCTGCTCATTTGACCTCTCGTCCCAGGTAGAACTTGCCTTGCTTAAGTCAAAGCAAGCCCTAATAACCGTGTGATACGGCCTATGTATTGAGTAATCGGCATGGGTGGTCATTTGCTTGAAATCGCTTTATGGCAGGAATTAAATGCAGGCGGAGGGGCCGAGGCGGGAGATATTCCGGTGGGACTACCAGTACCCTTTTTGCAGTATGCGTACGTTGGGAGCATTGCATTTCGGACACACGTACGACTGGCCTTTTTTGAAGAAAACGACGGGCGAGCCGCACTCGTTATGGGTAAATGTATCGACCAGCACGTCGTGTCCCGTAAGGTCAACCTCGACGATCTCACGACATTGTTTGCAATGAGCGGGCAGAAAGCGGAAGCGGGGGTCGTTCTGGCCCACTCCCCAGCGGATCTCACTTGACCTGTAGTCACATTCCCGGCATTCAAAAACGCTGTACTCACCAATAATAATCACCCCCGGAACGTTGCGGATTTTGAGGTTTTCCAGCCCGTGGGGCGCTATCTAGCCGGTGGGGTAGGATCCCAGCAACTTTACGCGCGAGAGTTTACACTCAAGACACTTGAGAGCCGAAGCTACCTGTGAATCGTCTTTCCTGCCTTCCATGTCAATGAAGAAGACGTAATCGCCAAGACCTTTTTTCGAGGGTCTGGATTCGATCTTGGTGAGATTCACATAGCGGTGGGCAAACTCCTGGAGTATCTGCAGCAGGCTTCCCGGCTGGTCGTGTGCAATGGTGCAGACGATGGACGTTTTGTAAGGCCCGTCCTGATCCTGCGCGGCAGGGCTGGTCGATAGAAGCACGAACCTTGTCTGGTTGTCGGGGTAGTCCTCGATGTCAACATCCATGGCGATACAGCCGTATCTTTCCGCCGCTACGGCGCTACCGATGGCGGCCCAGGCTTCGTCTGTCTCGCTAACCATGCGAACGGCATCAGCTGTACTGTTGGCGGCTACCACTTCAGCATGGGGCAGACTTTCCCTGAGGAACTTCCGGCATTGTGCGTGGGCGTGGGGGTGGGAGATTATACGCTCTATATCACCGAACTCCATGCTTGTGCGCATGATGAGACGATGGCGAATCGGATGGACAATCTCCCTGATGATGTGCACATTGTCAAACTCGAAGGCCAGCACGTCCAGGGTGGCGCTCACCGAACCCTCGATGGCGTTCTCCATCGGCACGATGCCTTCGTCGACGTCGCCGGATGCAACCGCTGCTATAACGTCGTAAACCGAAGGCAGTGCCACTGTTTTCCCGGAGCCACGTTTGCCACAGGCCAGAAGTGCTTCCTCAGCCCAGGTTCCGGTGGGTCCGAGAAATCCTGTTCTGCTCCCATCGACAGCCTTGTCAGGCACCGGCTTCCCCCACCAGTTTCGGCGTTTTCTTTTCCTTCAGTTTTTTCAGGCCCATGGCCTCTTTGAGCACCTGTTCCTCTTCCGGCGAAAGCTGCTCTTTACTCTCACCGTGGCGCACTTCCTTTACGTAGATCCGGCCATGGTCACGCGACTGTATCGAACTGATAATAACGCCCGAAAACTGGGCATCGATCAATGCCACGGAGGTGCTCTGCATGCCGCTCAGGTCGTGGTAGGCGTCATAACGTACAACGCTGCGGAAGGTCAGGCAGTCTTCAAGACGGCGTTCGCTGCGTTCAAGCTGATCGGCCATTCGCTTAAGATCATGGGAAAGGGCGTCTACGCTCTCCTGAACCGCCCTGGCGTGCGCCACTAGGTCCCGTTCACGGCCTTCTCCCATGACCACTTTTTGATCACGGCGGTAACGGCGGAAGACGACGAGCAGATAACCCGCTAGCAGGAGCGCAACAACGGCAACCGCCATCGCCGCCACGAACGCGGGCATCAGGTTATTTTCGATTAATGAGTTCACTGGCCCCAAACATATGAAGGTTGAAGGTTAAAGTAACCTTCAACCTTCTATTTTTCGAGCCGCCGCCCTGATGCGACAACCCTAACTAAAAGCTATTTTGTACTCACCGACGTTGTTCTGCGTGTTGGCCTCTCCCGGTACGGGGCCGACCTCGGCCCTCAGAAGCGCCGCTTGCGGGTTGGCCTCCGCCGCCAGGCCTGTCAGCTCGATTGTACGCCGCTCGCCGGGAGCGATGGTGGGAACGCGTCCATCGACTTTCTGCGGGGAAGGCCTTCCGGGCGCGGTAAGACTGAGACTGACGAGCACCTCGCTTTCAGTAGCCTCTCCCTGATTCTCGATTTCCACCTCAAACGTCATTGATTCCGATGCCTTGAGGCTGTTTTCACTGTCAGCCGATAGCGCCATACCGCTGGGCTTTGCCTTGACACCAACCAGGGACACCCCGTGCAGTCCCGAAACCTGGGCTGCCGGACCACCCTTGAGACGCTCCAGCACGGTTACGGCAGTCTGCTGGTTTGCAAGGGCCGGGTCTTTCAGAAACTTGGACTGGGGAACCTTGATGTCGGTTATTTTCTCATCCTTAAGAACCTGTTGGGCGCGCTGATAGAAAAACTCGTCATAGGTGACATCGCTCGTCAACAGGATGAGCATGGCGTGTGAAACCTGCGCGGCACTGGCCTGATTGTCGCGTGCCTCCAGGGCATTGAGCAGCGCCGGCTGCAGATCTTTTAGTCCGCGTGCCCTTATCTGCATCGCGGCCACGAACCATTCGTTCTCCTCCTTGAAATCGTCAGGCGCCTTGATCGCCTTGGCCCGGACCAATTGGTCGTCGGAAGCTTTCTGGAGCTCCGCCAGCTTGGCCTCCAGAGACTGGCGTACGGCCTCATCCGGTTTCTGGAACATGTCGGAGAGCTGTTTGCCGATATCGTCTGAATCCTTGACAACGTTGCCGACTGCGTTGAAGTAGTCGCGGTATTCACCGACTTTTTTGTTGTTTAGGCAACTGTTGATGCCCAGGCTCGTTATCAAAACCAGAACCAGCACGGCTACCAAGATAACGATTACCCGGACGAGGGGAGATGGACCCGACGGCGGTTTGCGCCGGCGTGCCTTTTTTCTATCTTTCGTTACTACTTCTTCCTCGATCTGCTCTTCATCATCCTCGAAGAAAGACACTGGCATGTCCTTTCGTCTGGTGACGCTGGCGAGACCCGTCTATGGTGGGCGAGGGGGGATTTGAACCCCCATGCTCGTTAGAGCACTAGACCCTGAACCTAGCGTGTCTACCAGTTCCACCACTCGCCCGCAGAGCCGACAGCGGCATTTCCAACATTGCCTGCGGCGATAAAATACCTGCAACTGGGCCTTTTCGACAAAGCTTCAGACACCCTGCCTTGAGAGCGCCTGTATTATAACACAGGCGCCAGTTCGCGGCGCAAGAACCCACCGCCAAAAAGACGCAGGCGGCCGGATTATTTATTTGACAGGCTGGCGTTTTCCACGGCCAGTCTTTTGGCCTCGG
>JBBAAB010000048.1:0-8756 GCA_041658445.1 Thermoleophilia bacterium | reverse complement strand
GCTCGACCTGCAGGTCGTCGGACAGGGAGATACTGCTGCTGCCGTTCTGATCGGAGCAGAGGTCCACCAGCGAATCCAGAAGACGGCGTGAAAGACGTAGTTGCCCTCCGTGATTCGACAGCCAGCGACGCATGACCAGACGGGCGACAGCCTTTGGTAAAACGCTGATTTCAAAGGCGCTGAGCGTGGTCTGACCATCTTCTGACTTTACCGCCGCGCGCCAGGCTTCATCGGTTACGGAATCGAGTATCTCATCCTCGTCTTCCAGCAGGGCGAGCGTGTCGGTGATGCGCTCGCGGAAATCCGGCTGGATCTCCTCAAGGCGCGGTGTTACATGGTGCCTGATCCGGTTGCGGGCATAATCGAGGGACTGGTTGGAATCATCCTCGCGCCAGTCAAGACCGTTTGCCCGGCAATATTCGCGAATCTCGTTCGATGTCATGAAAAGCAGCGGGCGGATCACCCTGCCGCGGCGCGGTGGCATGACCACCAGGGAACGGCGCCCTGAATAAGTAAGCAGCCGGTAGATGAACGTCTCGATGCGGTCGTCCTTGTTGTGGCCGACAGCGATGCGCGTATATCCCTGCCAGCGGCAGAGATTTTGGGCGGCAAGATAGCGGAAATCCCGAGCCCAGGCCTGAAAATTGGAACGTTTGTCACAGGGCGCGCGCAGGGTGTGAACCGGGATGCCCATCCTGTCGCCCAGACCGCGTACAAAAGCTTCGTCGGCGTCGCTTTCGATGGCCCGCTGCCCGTAGTTAACATGGCAGATTCCCAGGGAGAAGCCGCTGGGGAAAGAAGATTTTTTACTGATCGACAGCGAATGCAGTATGTTCAGCATCGCTACCGAGTCGGCTCCACCTGAGACCATGCAAAGAACACGGTCCATGCTGCCGGCCAGATTCTTCTTGCCGATAAAATCGCCTGCGCGTAAAAGCGCCTGTGAAGAAGACTGGTCCGAGGATAAAGATGAAATTGAAGGTTCCCTCATTCGCCTGATGACACCCCCATGGAGCAAAAGGCCTTAAGGGTCATTATAACAGCTGGAAGCGCATCCGGAATCGGGACGTACGTTATCCGGTTTATGCGTTAGAATTATCGCATGACTGATACGAGGAAAAAATATCTTAAGAAAACACCCATCTTTTCTGACCTGAATGACGAGGAGCTCGAAGAGATCGTCCCGCTCGTCGTCAAGAGAAAGCTGAAAAAAAACACGGTCGTATTCCACGAGAACGACCCTGCCTCAACTTTCTACCTGGTCAAAACCGGCATGGTAAAGATATACAAGGCATCTGCGGACGGCCGGGAACAGGTTCTGACCATCCTCGGCGACGGACAGATATTCGGTGATGTTCCCGCGTTCGACGGTGGCCCCTACCCGGCCTCGGCGGCGACCATGTCCGATTCCGAGATATACCTTATCCGCCGCGAGGATTTAAACGAGGTGGTCCGTCGCCATCCGGAAATCGCGCTCAAGATCATCAGGGTCCTGGGCTTGCGGCTGCGCCAGACGCTCGAGCTTGTCCGTGACCTCTCTTTCAAGCAGGTCCCCCATCGTCTTGCCGGGTTGTTGTTCAGGCTGGCGGATGATTACGGAACTGAAACGGAGAAAGGCATCCTCATCGACCTGCCGCTCTCGCGTCAGGAGCTGGCGGACATCGTGGGCACTTCCCGGGAAACCGTCACCCGCGAGCTCAAGAAGATGGAAAAGCTGAGGATGCTGGAGCTCAACCGGCGTCTGATTACGATCACGGATGGGGATAGGCTCAGAATCTGGGCGCGGTAGTGTCTGTGGTGCCCGGGCGGCGCGTAATATGTGACAAGGCTCACATCCTTGTTTGACCGGCCTCATCTTAGGTTCCTCCTCTTGCGGTTATTCTGAATATATACCATTTGTTTTCGCGGAGCCGTTTCGGGATAGATAAAGGTATCGACGGCCTGAACTGCGAAATCACTACTACTTTCAGATCAAAGGAGAACAATGAACGACCAGACAACTCCCAAATGTTTACAATGCGGCAAAACCAGCGACCAGGCAGTACTTTTATCCTGCGTGAAGGAGGGCAAGGATGACTGGGTGTGCGTCCATTGCCTCCCCATACTGATACACGGCGCTCACTGACAGGAAAAGGTAATTCCTTACTCTTTACACGCAACTGAAACTTATTCCAAAGGGGGGGTTTAAATGAGTCCCACGGTTATCGGCTTTATCAAGACGAGCCTGCTTTCCCTGGCGACGGGAGTCACGCTCGGGGTGTTGATGGCGCTGCATGTGCTGCCCAAGGCCGAAGGTTACCAGTTCATTGTCAGCGCTCATACCCACATCAATCTGCTGGGCGCGGTCATGATGCTTATCTTCGGTGTGGGGTATCACATTCTTCCGAGATTCAGCGGCCGGCCGTTGCACAACGAGGGCGCGTCGACAGTGCAGTTGTGGATGAACATCATAGGGCTGGCCGGCATGTTCGTGTCGCTGCTGGTCGCGGCTTATTCGACTGCCGACCTGCTGCGCTGGGCGGTTGCTCCCTTCGGAGCGCTGTACGCGCTGGGTGGTGTGCTTTTCGCATGGAACATGTGGATGACGATCTCGGGTGCGTTGCCGGCTCCAACGCCGGTCGTCCCCGCTAAGCGGCCACCGGCAAAGGAATAATGATAATTTTCCGTTAGCCGTTATTAAGAAGGTCCCTTAAATCCGCGACCACCAGTTCAGCATCGATGCCATGCATCGTGGCGCCGAAGTTTATCGACTCCATGCGGATACCGGGACACGTAAAGCACCCGTTCCCAAAATATTTTTCAATGACGTCCGCCCCGCCAGGGAGCCATTCAACAACGTCCCCGATGATCGTCTCACCGCTTATTTCAGTGATCTCCTTCATATCCGTCATCTTTCCTCCTTCCGGCCTGAAATTAGTGACCATACCAGAAAATATCAATGCAGGGTCCTCATGGTTGCATGTTATTAGCATACCCCGCTTTGTTGATTGTTATAACGGAAGCGCTCGTATCAAGCGTGTGATGTTCGTCACGAAATCGGCGGAAAAAACCTGGAGCTATTCTGAAAGGAACAGGTGCGTGAGCTCCTCTTCCCTGCCCGGCTCCAGGATGGCCAGTATCTGATCGCCGGCGCGCAGTTCGGTGGAGCCTTGCGGGATAAGCGCCTGGGTGCCGCGAAGAATGGAGATGAGAAGAACGCCCGTCGGCAGCTTTATCTCCTCGATACGCTTGTGCGACAGGGATGAGCCCTCCTCCACCATCACCTCGACGATCTCGAGGTTTTCCTTCTTCAAGTTGAGCAGATGGACAAGCTTATGTGTTGGCATCTCATGCTCGATCAGCGAGAGCAGCGAGTTCGTGGCCGACACGGTCGGTCCTACATCCAGGACATCAAACGCTTCCTGATTCTCCGGATTATTGACTCTCGCTATCGCCTTGGGCACATTGAACTTGTGGTTCGCCACCTGGCAGATGATAATGTTGTCCTCGTCGTCACCGGTAACAGCCGCAACGACATCGGCGCGCTCGATGCCGGCGCGCTCGAGGTTGAAGATCTCGGTGGCGTCACCCAGCATCACCGCCTCATCGAATTCCTGGGTCAGTCGCTGATAGCGGCGGCGATCCTGCTCGATCATCATCACTTCGTTTCCCCTGGTCGTCAGCAAGCGTGTCAGCGTGCGTCCTACTTTTCCTCCGCCCGCGATCACGACAAACATCAGGAAGCCACCTCACTTTTTACCGCCTTCGCCAGCAGATCGATTGTATCCGCGGTCGGACAGATCGTGTTGATGCCCATCTGCTCCTTGAAGAATTTTGCCCGGTTCGGATCGTAGACGCGCGTGACGACTGATTTGACGCCAAAACGCTCCTTTGCTAGTTGCGCTGATACAATATTTGTGTTGTCTCCATCGGTTGCCGCGACAAACGCGTCCGCGTTTTCCGTGTGGACTTTTTCCAGTGCCTTGATATCTATGCCTACGCCGTGGACGAACACGCCGGGGAAATCCTCGCCCAACCTGAGCAGGGCGTCCTCGTCCTCGTCGATAACCGCGACCCTGTGACCTTCGGAAATCAGCCCCAGGGCCAGGGCGGAACCGACACGGCCACATCCGACTATGACTACATACATGTCCTCACCTCGAATCTCAATTACTTCATGTCCTTTTCCCCGGAAACCACCAAAACCTTGCATGGCGCCTTCCTGAGAACGTATTCCACGGTACCGCCGAAGAAGCGCTCGCCGGTACGTCTTTTTCGCTCCGCACCGATCATGACTATCTGCGACTTGCTGGCGATGGCCTCCGCGACGATCGTGCGGCCGGCGACGCGACCCGCGACGATTTTCTGGTAGAGGGGCACGGCATACTCTTCGGCCAGCTCTTTCGCCTCATCGAGCAGGCCCTGGGCCACCTTCTGCTCTTCCGGCAAAACACTCTCAAGCGGAAGATTCATCGGTACCTCGATAACAACCAGCGCCTGTATGGCTGATTTCTCTTCCGCGGCCAACTGGCAGGCCATGACCATGGCCTCGCTCGAGATCCTGGAGCCCACCATCGGCACGAGGATATTATTGTACTCCACATCCGGGTATTTAATGGGCGCAACTTCGATTTTCACGGTCTCGGTGAGCGACAGCTTTTGCGAACGCCTGTAAATGAAGTACATGATGAAGCCGAGGATCATCCAGCTGAAACCGACATACCTGCCCCATTCGTGCGTCACTACCACGATTACCCAGACCGTGAAGGTGCCGATGCCGCCGATGATTGCGGTGACCGGCAACGAGATTTCCCCCATCTGGATGTTGATGGGGGCCTTGAACGGCCGTCCCAGGTAGGGCTCCTTGATCCTGAGCGCCACCACGGATATATGGGCGATGGTGAATGAGATCATGGCCCCGAAGCTGTAAAGGTCTGCCAGAAGGTCGACTTTACCCGGAAGCAGCAGCAGCGAAGCAACTATGCCAAAAATGATTATCGAAGTATAAGGAGTATGGAAGCGGCTGTGGACCTTGTTGAAAATCGGCGGCAGCTGTTTGTGCTGACCCATTGAATAGGACAACCTGGATATCCCGAGAATGCCGGCATTGGTGGCGATCAGCAGGATGGTCGCCGCCAGGATGCCCACCCAGGCCGCCATTATCTTTGCCACCACAGGCCAGTGGCTGGCGATACCGCGGTCCTTGTCCTTGACGATGCCCATGATCGGATCTTCCAGCCATTTCTCGGAAAGGTCGGTGACCCAGGCGCGCTCGCCGTCGATCTGTACAACCTCACCGGAATCGCTTATCACCTGACCTTCGTCGTTAAGCTGGCCAATCACAAGTGGCGGCTCATCGCTTTCCTCGATCTGAGCCCTCGTTTTTTCTTCCACTACCTGACCGTCGCTTTCGATGGTTGCGACCACCTTGCGCGTATCGGGATTTTTGAAAGCCTCATGGACCGGCATGACGCTGAGGGAGATTGTGGAGATCGCCGCATAGATGGCCAGGACGGTAACGAGAACCAGCATTATCGACTTTGGCACGTCACGGTGCGGCTGTTTGGCCTCTTCCGCAAGATTTGAAACCGTCTCTATGCCGGTGTATGCGACCATGGCGATGGAGATACCGTATAGTAGGTTGCTCCATGTCGGCGCCACACCCCAGTGAACGTTATTGACAAGAATCTCGGGATTTAAAAGCACGAAGATACCGACTATCGCAAGCAGCACCTGGGTGATGAGATCCATCACCGCCAACAGGATATTTAGGCCGGACGACTCCTTAACCCCGATCACGTTCATGATGACCAGGAAGAAGACCACTACGACGCCACCGATGGAATTGGCGGGCCATTCTCTGAGAACTGGAAAGAAAACCGCAAGATAGTTGGGAACAAAGAAAGCCGAAATGGCGATGGTGATGATGTAATCCAGCATGAGCGCCCATCCGGCGCCGAAGCTCGCCAGCTCGTTGAAGCTGCGACGGGCGAAACTCGATGCTCCGCCGGCCTCGGGGACAGCGGCAGTAGCTTCAGCGTAAGAGAAAGCGGTAAGCGCGAACAGGAGCCCCGCGAGCATGAAAACGACTGGCGAGAGGCCCAGCGCAAAGGCCGCGACAACGCCCAGGGCGTAGTAGATGGACGACCCCACGTTGCCATAAGCGGCGGAGTACAGCGCCGGCCAGCCTAAAACGCGCTGCAGTTCGTAGACCTTGCGGAAACGGCGGCGGGCCATCTAGGACTTTTCCCTCATATAATAGAAGCGGACCGCGCCGTAAGCGGTAAAGGCGATACCGGTGACCAAGCCGGCTGTCAGGGATAGCGGACCGGTAAGCATAACCGAGCGCACTATCACCGCCAGGCCGATGAGCATGATGATCAGACTTAGAAACTTTTTTGTGTTGTTTATCATTTATTAAGGGAAAACGGAATCAAAGGCAATTATCGTACTTCCGGGCTGAAACTTACAACCGGGTTTAAATTATGGGGACACCTTATTTAATTCCCTATTCATTGCCCTTCGTTGCAAAGCAGGGGGCGGGCCCGGAGGGCCCGCCCCGATTGTTTCCTATGCAGGCGCCACGTGGCGCCGTTGCTCAACCAGGTCTACTTGACCATCAACGGAATGATCAGCAGGGCCACGATATTGACGACCTTGATCATCGGGTTGATGGCCGGGCCGGCGGTGTCTTTGTAGGGATCGCCGACGGTGTCACCCGTTACCGCGGCAGCGTGGGCGGGAGAGCCCTTGCCGCCGTAAACGCCGTCCTCGATGAGCTTCTTGGCGTTATCCCAGGCGCCGCCACCGCTTGTCATGGAGATGGCCAGGAAGATACCGGTGACGATACTACCCACCAGCATTCCGCCGAGCATCTCATAGCCAAGCTGCGCGTTGCCGAGGTACTTCGGAACCAGGCCCACGATCAGCGGCGCGCTGATCGGTATGAGCGCGGGCAGCATCATCTTGCGAAGCGCGGCCTTGGTTACGATATCCACGCAACGGCCGTATTCCGGCTTACCGGTGCCTTCCATGATGCCCGGTATTTCGCGGAACTGGCGCCGTACTTCCTCCACAACCATACCGCCCGCGCTGCCGACAGCTTCCATGCAGAGAGAAGCGAAGATGAACGGCAGCAGACCGCCGATGAAGAGGCCCACGATGATGGCGGGCTGTGAAAGATCGAATTGTATGGTCTTATGCAGACCATCTTCGAGCTCCTGGGTATATGAGGCGAACAGGACAAGAGCCGCAAGGCCGGCAGAGCCGATTGCATAACCCTTGGTGACAGCCTTTGTGGTATTGCCTACCGCATCGAGCGGATCGGTGATGCCGCGAACCTCTTCCGGCAGTTCCGCCATCTCGGCGATGCCGCCGGCGTTGTCGGTGATGGGGCCGTAAGCATCGATGGCCACGATTATACCGGTCATGGAAAGCTGTGCCATGACGGCGATGGCGATACCGTAGATGTCAGCCTGCCAGTCAGCCACCAGAATACCAGCACCAATGACGAGCACCGGCAGTGCGGTAGACTTCATGCTGACTGCGAGCCCGGCGATGATGTTGGTGGCGGAACCGGTCTGTGAAGCCTCGGCGATATGCTTGACCGGCGCATACTTGGTGGCGGTGTAATACTCGGTGATGACGACGATAGCGCCGGTGACCACGAGGCCGACGGCGGCACAAATCCAGAGATTCATGTCTGTGTATGTCGTACTCGTACCATCTATAACTTTAGTTGTCAGACCCTTGCCACCAGTCACCGCGGGAATGACGAAATAGAAGGCGCCAAGCGCGAGTACGCCGGCGGCGATCAGGCCTTTGTAGAGGGCGCCCATGATGTTCTGGCTCTTGCCCACCCTGACGAAGAAAGTGCCAATGATGGAGGCGATGATGGATACCCCGCCGAGGACGAGAGGCAATAACAAAGCCTGTTCCTGGGCGGCGCCCTTGAATTTTAGCAGACCGAGGAGCATGACGGCCACGGCGGTCACGGCGTACGTCTCGAAGAGATCGGCAGCCATGCCGGCACAGTCGCCCACGTTGTCGCCCACGTTGTCAGCGATAACCGCCGGGTTGCGCGGGTCATCCTCGGGGATGCCGGCTTCGAGCTTTCCTACCAGATCGGCGCCGACGTCAGCGGCCTTGGTGTAGATGCCGCCGCCCAGACGCCCGAAGACGCTGATGAGACTGCCTCCAAAACCAAGCCCTATCAGATACTTGACATGGTCGGGGTTGCCAGGATCAACCGCATAAAAACCGGCCACTCCCAGAAGGGCCAACCCTACGACAAGCAATCCGGTTACCGAGCCACCGCGGAACGCAACATTCATTGCAGGACCAAGGCCCTTCCTCGCAGCCTCGGCCGTACGAACGTTAGCGCGCACCGAGACCATCATGCCGATCCAGCCAGTCGACGCGGAAAGGACCGCACCTATGAGAAAGGCGATCGCTGTACCCCAGTTGATTGCCAGACCCAGGAGGACAATCAGTACAACGGCAACAATAGCAACGTATTGGGTCTGCCGGTTCAGATATGCCTTGGCGCCTTCCTGCACGGCGGCGGCTATCTCCTGCATCCTCTCGTTTCCGGCTGGGAGCTTCAGCACCCACATGACGAGCGCGATGCCATATACGGCTGCGGCCAAACCGCACCCTATGGCAAAATACACCCCATTATCCATGAAAAATTTATGCAATAAACTCGACTCCTTTCTTGCGGGAGTACCCCGGTAGAATTATGCGCCCCCTGTACGCTTATGAAGGTGGGTGCACCA
>JBBAAB010000047.1:0-8780 GCA_041658445.1 Thermoleophilia bacterium | reverse complement strand
CAAACAGGGGAGCGAAGTTACCGGTCAGGATCAACATGCCAGCTTCGTAAGCATCTGAGTGAGCCGTCAGAAGAACGAGGACATCGGACAGGATGAGGAACAGGTCCAGCATGATCACATAAGCCATGAACTGGGCCAGCTGCAGAATAAGTTTCTTGTCCTGCTCCCTGGTTTCAGGCGTCGCCGCCTTGTCGAACCACTTGTAGCGCACGGCGGCGATAATGACCACCAGCCCGATACCCGAGACCATGGCCGACACCAGGAAAATGGTAGGCATGGCGGCGGTGTTCCAGAGGGATCTTGCCTTTGCCAGCGCCAGGATGAAGCCGGTATAACCGTGAACGGAGATAGCCAGCGGAATTCCGAGGATACCAAAGATCTTGGCGGCCTTCTGCCTGTCGGTATAGACCATGACCGCGTAGATGGTACCCATGATCGGATAGGCGGTCAGAAGGAATGAGCCGTAAGTGATGGGCGAAGTCCAGTTGTAGTAGAGAAACAGGTGCCAGAAACGCAGCGGCTGTTCGAGGTCGAGGATCAGGTTGAGCGGCGCGATGATAAGCAGGGCCGGCGCCAGAATGGCTGTGATCTTTCCAATCGGCTTGAACTCCTTGCGTCCCAGCAGGGTGGCGATAACCGAAATAACGAACGAGCCGGCGCTCAATCCTGTGAAGAAGAAATACTGGCCGATGTACATAATCAACGGCAGCTGATGCTCCACCGAATAGATTACATTTACGTCTCCATGTTCCATGCTGGCATTCCCCTCCGTCTAGTCGTTAAGCCCGATCAGATCTTGAGTTTGAATAGCGTGCCTTCGGTGTAGTAGTTGATTTCCTTCTCCACGTTACTCATGGCGGTTTCATCCGGTGCGATGTAGTGGACCTGTGGATTGGTCTGCATTTCCTTTTTAAGCACTACCGTGGCGTTTGAAGCCATGATCTGGGAAACCTCGCTCTTGCTGTCGTTTATGTCGCCGAAGACCATCGCCCGGGTTGGACAGGTCTCAACGCAGGCCGGTTCCATGCCGGCGTCCACGCGATGCGAGCAGAAGTAGCACTTCTGAACGATGTTCTTGAGCGGATTGATATAGCGCACATCGTAAGGACAAGACGCGATGCAGTACTTGCAGCCAATGCAGCGATGCTGGTCGACCATGACAATACCGTCTTCACGTTTGTAGGTAGCCTGGGTCGGACAGTTGCGGGCGCAGATCGCGTCATCGCAGTTGTTGCACAGACGTGGAAGAACAAACCTGCGCGCGTCCGGGAACCTGCCCTTCTCAACGATCTTCAGCCAGGTGGCGTTGACCTCCAGAGGCACGGCCATCTCGGCCTTACAGGCGACAGTGCAGGCATGGCAACCTATGCACCGGCGTATGTCGATCACCATCGCATAACGTTTATTCGCCACTTGGCTTCCTCCTTATCTGTCAGGACGCCCTGATCCCGGCGTCCTGAAATCTATTCAAACGTAATTGCTATCCTTTTATTTCTTAACAACTCCCGCGCCGGTGTTCCTCATGCATGGATAGCACGGCTTTCTGAGAGGAAGGACAGCTTTATAGCCCTCGCTATCTGGTTTTCTCCACCTTTTAATACTCTGGTCTGTCGCAGCGTCGCTCCGAGCTGCAACAGACTATTGCTCCTGGTGCATCCTTTTCATCAACCAGTTGATTACCGGTGGGATGCCAAAAGCGAGTATCACCAGAATCAAAGTGGTTGCGATCAAATTAATCAGAAAAAATTGTGGAACTTCCATGATATACCACATGAATTTACCCTCTTACCTTTCTTCCCGGCGCCTCGCATTAGGCGCAAAAATGTGGCCTGGACCTGAAATCCAGGCCACATAATACACTAAGAACTATTGCATGTATATACCTTTAGTTTGAAAACTATGCCGCCGGAGCTTCCTCATCTTCCGCAGGCAACACATAAGCTGTCGGTGCTGACATCTTATAGTCGTGACAGTCGACGCACACCTTGTCCGCGTTATGGCTGGTCTTGTCCTGATGACAGCCGGTACAGGTTTCGCGTTTGGTTACCTTCCACTCGTGCGGCTTGTGGCAATCCTTGCAGGCCGTCTGCGAATGGGTCTTGGCCTTGTGCAGACCCTGTTGCAGGGCTCCCGCGTGGCAGGACTTGCAGTCCACGACTGGTTTCTCCGCGTTATGCGGTTTGTGACATTCCCGGCAGTCCCACTTCATCGGCGCGTTATCCGGGAAAGTCACCCCGTTCTGTATCTTCTGATGACAGCTCAGACAGGTTTCCCTGGTGGGCCTGATCGGGCTGTCTTCCCGCAGGAACGGATGACATTCCACGCAGTGCAAATCACGCATCTGCGAAACCTTGATCGCTTTTTCCTGCCCGGCAACATGATCAGCGTGGCAGGCGACACAAATCTCCGTAGACGGCCGGAAACTGTGCAGGCGCATGCCGTGACAGGTCTGGCAGGCCAGGTTCTGACCCTCAGCGTGAGTCTCATGCCCGGCGGTGTCCGCTACCTGCACCCACTGCGGATCGCCGCTGTAATGGCACTTCTCGCAAGCCTTGTCCGGAATCGAAGCGTGGTTCGTGTTCCGGTCCGGCTTCTCCATCAAATAGTTTACAACCAGCTGCATGCCCCCGACCGGGCTTACCGTATGACAGCTGTGACACCCTACCTTGCTGTGCTCGCTGGTCTCCCAGCGGGTCCATGCCGTCTCCATCGTGTGACATGAGCGGCAGAACTCCGGATTGTTCTGCGTATAGTTGTACATCCGGTAGCTTCCCAGGCTGCCGGCAAAAATCAGAACCAGCAAAATTACCGAAACGATAATCTTTGCCGTCGACGAGAGATTGGAGAACCAGTGACCAATCCCCTTGAACTTCTTGATAATCCACCTCACGGCCGCCGCCTTGATCGTGTGTCAGTACGGCCCGAGGCACAGTTTTTCGCGCGTACGCGAGCCTTCATGTGCCCTCCCTTGATTACGAGGAATGTGAAAAAACGTGAATAAACTCGGAATGGAAGTACCCTCAGGGGTATTAAATCCCACGTTTTGGCATTTGTCAAGATGTATTCGCACCATTTATGGATAATTACTTTTATTTAGACTATGAGAAGCTAAATACCTTCATTAGCGATAAATATCCTGTATTGGCTTTAATGATGCTGCTGATTTCAAAACCCGGCAAGTGGGATCATGTGACGCTGGCAGCCGGAACGCCGCTTTGATATGGTGAAACTGATGGCTTCCTTTAGAGAATTTTCGAATCTGACCGCTGCCGCCCGCGAGCTCGGCTCCAGGACGAACGACCTGACCGCCGCGGAGCTGCGCAAGCTTCTCTGCCACGACTGTGATTTTTATACCGAAGACCATGAGGAAGACCTCGAGTGCTCATGTTTCCAGATCCTGCGGCTGGTGATCGAACGCGGGGTCCTGTCACCCATTGAACTGGCGGAGGCTGTAAAACCCCCCGGGGAAGAGAAATGACCGCCCGCGGGGGCGACCATCCACCTGACCATGAGGCTGCGACTGGTCCGCTTGTCAAGCTGACACCGGATTGCTCTCCCAAGCACCTCGAGGAGCCCTGCGTTTATAACCGCTCCACTGATGAACTGTACATCATCAACTCAGAAGCCTTGACCTTCCTGGAAAAGTGCGGCCGTGGCGCCATGGCGCCGGATTCTGATGAGGACAGGGCGTTTGTCGATTTCTGTCTTGAGGAGGGCGTCCTCGAAACGGCTGATGAGCTCGCGCCGCGTGCGCTACATTTGCGACAGAGCCCGGTTCCATCACTGAGATACCTTCTGCTTCACATAACCGACCGCTGCAACCTCAAGTGCCGGCATTGTTTTCTGGGCGAAGGCGGCTCCCGCGAGCTCTCCCTGCCCGAGGTTGTCGCCATCGCCGACCAGTTCGAGACCATGCAGGGACTTCGCCTTCTGATCTCGGGAGGCGAACCTCTTCTGCATAGAAGTTTCTGGGAAGTCAACGATTACTTAAGACGCAAGGACCTGCGAGTCGTCCTGCTTACCAACGGCACGCTCATTGACGAGGAAACCGCCCGGCGGCTCTCGGCTCAGGAGGTACAAATAAGCCTGGATGGCATGCGGGAGGCACACGATCATCTTCGTGGTTGGGGCTCTTTCGAGCGGTCCGTGGCCGCGATCAGACACCTGACGGCGGCCGGGGTGGAAGTGTCAGTTGCCACCATGATCCACCGGCGCAATCTTGACAATTTTGACATGTTGGAAGAACTGGTCAGGGATCTGGGTGCCCGCGAGTGGAGCATCGACCTACCCTCAGCGGTCGGCCGCCTGGCCGATAATACCGAGCTGTTAGTCGACCCTCGCTCCGCCGGACCTTTTCTGCGCCGGTCATACGGTGGCGCTATCCATGAACCGTTGGCAGGTTTCGCCTGTGGCGCCCACCTGATGGCAGTCATGGCCGACGGCAACGTTGCCCGCTGCGGGTTCTACGCGGATGAAGCGATTGGCTCCATTGAAGAAGGACCGGAGGCCTGTTGGCAGAAAATTGCGAAGACGCCGCTTTCGGAGCTCGAATGTAACTGCCAGTTCGTGGAAGAGTGCCGCGGTGGGTGCAGATTTCGCGCACATGGGTATAATAAACTTAATGGTGCTGACTTGTGCCAGTGTTACCGGTACGGGGTGCTTAAGTAACTTGGCATGAAACCAGGAGGAACCCGAAGGTTCCAGGGAGGTGTGACGATGACGATTAGAAAATCGGGCAAAAAGAGCTCGAGCACCTGCAAGTGCAGTTCATGCTGTTGATGGGCAAGCGTGCCTGAGCAGCATGCATCGATCTGAAGAAATGAAAAACTCCTCTGTACAGAGGAGTTTTTCTTCTTCCAGGTGTATCAGCAGATACGCCTGACAATTTCGTTGATGACTCGCATCTAGGACTCGACCATTTTGATGGCCTCCGTCGGACACGAATCCTCGCAGGTCGCGCAACCGTCACAGTCCGCGGCGTTCACCAGGGTTGCGATGTCCTCGGAGTCCAGCTCGAGGCACTCATTAGGACATTCGTCCACGCAAATACCACAACCCGTGCACTCCTCCGGGTCTATTTTGGGCTTTTCCGTCTTGGGCTTTTCCGCCAATCAAATCACCGCCAATCCATTAGATATAGATTCTGCCACGGGGCGAAAATCGTTAAACGCCCCAAATATAAGCCCGCTCGGACAAACAGGTTAATACCAGCCGCGTCAGTGACCGCAACTACATCCGGCGTCACAGCTTTCCCCATCAGATCCGTCGCCGGGCTGCTTGCCCGTCACCGCGCACGAGATAATCTCGTTCACCTTGTCCATCAGTTCGTTGAAGCTGGTCTGGGCCGACGCAAAACCCTGGATACTGGGGATATCGCGTATCTCGGCCTGCATCGCCTGAAGTTCCTCCATCTGCTCAGGAGGAAGCTGAAGCCCCGAACTGGCAGCGCGCTGGACCATTTCCTGTTTCTCCTGGAACTTCTGCAAAGCCGTGGTCGCCGCCTCGTCGTTGTCGACCTTCTCGGCTGCCTCGCGCAGGAGCCCAAGTTGCTCGCTCTCGGAAATCGCGTCGGCGAGTTCCTGTGCCTTATCCATTATTACAGACATGATTTACTCCAATCTTTTTTTCAGAGAGACCTGCACTATCTAGGCTAGCGAAATTGGGAGTGTATTTGCAAATGGAGCGCCACCCGGCAGGGGAGCGCAGAGCTTTTTTATCCAGCTGATCGATCTTTCCCGCCTCGGCTTCATCCAGCTGGAAGAGCTCGAACTTGTCGAACCAGACGCCGCCGCAACCACTACACTGGTCGAGGAGAACAGGCGATCCAACCTGGTGTGAAGTGTCACCGGGTGCAGCATGCCATCGGCGTTGGGACAGTTGGGCGTTGCGTCTTTTTCAGTTATACACTGGTTCTAGTCCGTGGCTGCGTTGACTTTCCTGATCAGATAGTAGGCGACGACGAGCACGAAAATGATGCCGACATGGATTCCCAGCTCCATGATGTTCTCGTCGAACGTGCGCTCGCCCGTACCCATGGACATCTGCGCGTCAATGTAGAGCATTCGCCTCAGGCTGGAGATGATGCCCATGAAAAGAAACGGCGACAGGGAAAACTTCTCACGCCGCAGGTAGCGGATTATGGTCCACAGAAGTTCGGCGATGATCAGCACGAAGAGGACGTCGTTGACGACCATCAGCGTGGCAGCCACGCTGATATCAGTAAGATTTTTGGCCGCGTAGTAGAACATGATGAATGCCGCCACTACCAGAAAAGCGGCCACAATTACATGCACCGCGTCGTCGGCGAAAATCAATACGCCGCGGGCCCTGGTGACCCAGTGCGGCGTGGATCGTTTTGGTTTATCGATATCCATACTGATCTTTCGTTTCGTCCGCTCTTCCGCCTTCCTGGAGGAAACCAGCGGCTCCCGGCAAACTTATTGCCTGAAAGGTACTTTCCCGGCCAGCCCGTGGCTTACATATATCCATGCCTGGAAAAAACTGTTGCGCGCCCGGTAAAAGGTCAACCAGATGAATATACCCGCCAAATGGAAAAACATAGCCGCGGTCGTCCTGATCGTGCTCGGCTGCATGGTGGCGACCGTCTCGGTAGCCATCGTCTGGCTCAACAAGGTCGTGCTCGATTCTGACGAATATGTCGTCACCATCACACCGCTCAGCGAAGATCCCGCGATCAAGGAAGCGGTCGCAAACAAGATCACCGATGAGCTTTTCAGGCGCACCCGTGCTGAAGATCTTGCGCGCGAAGCGTTGCCCGAAAAAGTAGATTTTCTGGCGGCCCCGATAGTCGGCGCCACACAGGGCTACGTCAATGAGCAGATCCGCAAACAGCTCGACTCCGACGAATTCGTCAAAATCTGGAAGGAGTCGAATCGCAAGGGGCACGAAATATTGAAACAGGTCCTTGCGGGAGAGAAGAGCACCGTTTACTCCGAGGAAGGCAAAGTCTATCTCGACCTGGGCGCGTTGTTTGAAATCGTGAAGGCCCGGCTGGCGGATAGAGGCATAACAATTTTTGAAAACGTCCGCATCGAAGACACCGGCACGCAGTTCACGATCTTCGAATATCAGAACATCGCCGTGGCGCGGCAGGGTATTCATCTGCTGAGCGGACTCGCCACCTGGCTCCCGATCATCTCCCTGGCGCTGTTTGGCGCGGCCATGTGGCTGTCCCGCAACCGCTGGAACACTCTATTCTGGATCGGGCTCGGATTTGCCGCCGGGATGGCCGTGCTGCTCGTCGGCGTGGCGATCGGCCGCGGTTACTACCTGGATGCGGCCGCGGCGAAGAAAACCTTGGACCTGCCGGCCGCCACATCCTTTTTCGATATCATCGCCGGATCGCTGAAAACTACGCTCAGACGCGCCTTTGCATTCGGGCTGGCAGTGGCCACCGCTGGTTTCATAATGGGCCCTTATCCCCTGGCTGTGACAATCCGTGCTTCGGTCATGAACCTCTACAGGACCGGCAAGGAAGCCCGGGATGATCTCGACATGGAACCGTCCGGCGCGTGGGTCGCCAAACAGAAGGGCATACTGCGTGCCGCCGGAATAGTTCTGGCCCTCGTGACCCTCGTCGTTATGGACCAGCCCTCCCTGATGACCGCCCTTTTGATCGCGGCAATACTGATCGTCTATATCTGGGCGCTGGAATTTCTGGCCAGAAAGGGCGGCGTGAAGCATGGATGACAGGAAACAGAGGCAGAAAGAACCCGGGGGCTGGCCAAGAAGATCGGTAGAAACGCGGCTATCTGCGCGAGCAGTGATTTCATGGGCATGGGACCATGGCTCTCATACGCATCAGTCTGCACGATAGGCGGTCGGGTTTTTGACTTTATCCGCTTATGCGGATATATTGTCCTCATGGAAAAAACCGCTCAACTTTTCAAAGCCCTCTCTGATGATACACGCCTGCGAATCCTGGGTCTTCTCCTGGAGAGGGAACTGTGCGTCTGCGACCTGGTGGCGATTTTGGGATTGCCTCAATCTACCGTTTCCCGCCACCTTGCTTACCTGAGGAATTCAGGCCTGGTTAGCGACCATCGACAGGGAGTGTGGATGCACTATCGCCTCGCCGAAGGCGAAACGTCCTTACACCAGGACATTTTCGAACTGTTGCGCAAGGATCTGTCCGGACTGCCTCAGGTCCTGGCTGATCAGAAAACTCTTCGCGAGTACATGCCAAAGAAGCAGACCACCTGCATTTAATTTTTTTAGTTAGGATATCCGTTTATCCGGATAGTAAAGTGGAGGAGTTGATCTGAAAAAGACAGTGCTGTTCCTCTGCACAGGCAATTCTGCCCGAAGTCAGATGGCGGAAGGACTGGTTAATCATGACTTTGCCGCAGAGATCGAAGCGTATTCAGCCGGCACTGACCCTCAGGGATTGAATGCATACGCTGTCCTGGTGATGGCTGAACTCGGCATCGACATCAGCGACAACACTTCTGATCACATCAGTAAATATGAAGGCGAGTCCTTCGATTACGTCATCACGCTTTGCGACGATGCCAACAAGAACTGCCCTGCTTTTTTCGGGGGTGTAAAGCGGCTGCACATGGGCTTCCCCGACCCGTCCGGGATGACGGGAGGTGACGAGGAGATCCAGGGGGAATTCCGCCACATACGCGATGAGATCCGCGCGCGGATGAACGACTATTTCAAAGACAATTTAAAGCCTGGCCCCAGGGAAGGATGACATGTCTTCCGGGACAAGCAGAAAACTTTCGTTTCTCGACACATATCTGACCCTGTGGATC
>JBBAAB010000046.1:0-8796 GCA_041658445.1 Thermoleophilia bacterium | reverse complement strand
TTAAATAGACAGTTTCAGCAGACCTTTCCCTCATTGCCGTAAACTCGAAGCTGTATCGGGCGGCGACTGTTTCGAATCGGGTATCACGGAAACAAATGGCCCATCCAGGTGGCACCTCAATGCAGCGGAATTGTCACCGATGACACGAGGTCGGCCATTTCCTCCCGTAGCTTGTCCAGCGAAAAATGTTTGCGGCCGATCTCAAAATTGCGGTCCACCATCTCTTCCATCAAGGGCGGGTATTCCATCAACTTGATGGCCCGCTCGACTGCGTGGCCCTCCAGGGACAGGAACTGGAACCCGAATTTTCTGAGCTCATCCAGCACGGGGTAATCCGCCACCAGCAGAAGCTTGCGGTGTACAATCGATTCAAGCACGGGATTGCCGAAACCCTCTCGCGAGCTGGGGAAAGTCACCATTTCGCAACAGGCGTAAGCGTCACGGACGTCGTAGCATGATTTGGCCCCCGGTTCATTCCTGATCCTTCCCAGCCAACCCGGGACATGCAATACCTCAACCGCTGAATTGCGGCACATCCTGCCGAACTCTCCGTGATAATCCTCCTCGCATGAGCCTGTGACCACCAGTCGCGCCGGCCTGCCGCTGGCGGCCGCGAAGTCCTCCACGAACTGGATGGACCGCCCGATTCCCTTGCGCTCGATAGCCCGGGTCGGCTGCAGGAACATGACCTCACCATTGTTCAGGCCAAGGTCCGCGCGCAAAGAGCTGTTAAAATCTTCCACGCACCTGGGAGCATTGAAATCGAAGCAATTACGTATGCATCTGGCGGCGACACCCGTTCGATCGTAAAGCTCCTCCCGGCTCTTGTCATTGATTGTGACGTGCACGATGTGAGGCAGTGACGCCGGAAAATGGCTGGCCAGGATATCCTCAAAACAACAGTTTGAGAACCTGGGCCTCTGCCAGTAGAAATCGTGATGTACGGCTATGCAGGGAATGCCCTGTTCCTCGATATAACGGCAGAGGACAACCGATAGAGGGAGGTTCAAAGGCAGCGAAAAGACATTTTCCGCGACGACGAGATCGGGCCCGATCTCGTCCAATACCGTACCAATGCTGCGTTCGATAGACTCTGAAATGCGCGCAAACTCAAGTTCGGCCTCGCGCGCGTCCGGTTCATCACAAAAAACCGCACCGGTAAATGACTGGATCTCGGGATCGTCGTGATTGAGTTCAGGTATTACGTGGTCGTAGACATCGGGGGAAGGAATATAGCCGGCTACCCGGTGTACCTCACAACCCCACTCCTCGAACACATTGATCCATTTTTCCGCCTCGGTTGAAACCCCGTCCAGAGCTTTGAGGCGAAAGGAGACAAATACAACTTTCGTCAATCTTGTTCCCCCGGTCGAATGCGCTTTATGGCCACAATATGATGCCCGTCATCTGTAAGTATATTTTTATCGCCCGAATCATACAATGATGAGTTAATCGGTAGGAAATAAGGATAGTGCGGCCCTCAAGGTTTTTCCTGAAACGGTCGATTAATCCCATGTAAGAAACACTGTGGGTAAGAGAGACCAGCTCCCGCCCCGCCAGCTGAAAGGTTGATACCGGCCGGAGCCTCCCGTTTTCCGCAAACGGACACGAAGTTTCTTGGAAAACAAAACAGCCTTCATCCTCCAAAAAAGGAAGCCGGGTCAGCTTCCTTTTTTGTTGCTTAAATCTCCCGCTCCTCCAGCTTCGTTTTCGCGTACAGGCGCTTGACCTCATGGGGATCGAAGACGCCGGCGCCATACTTCTGAGTGTTGGCCGCGCCGCAGGCGACTCCCTGCCTGAGGCATTCGGCGGGACTCTTCCCCGAAAGTTTCGCTGATACGTACCCCGCCAGAAAGGCATCTCCGGAGCCGACAGTGCTGATCGGGTCGAGGGGTGGCGCCTGCACCTTATAGACTGTCTGTCTGCCATCGCCGTCGTCCAGATAAGCATAACAGCCGCGTGAATGGGTGATGATCCCGGAGCCCGAGCCCATGCGGCTCAGTTGTTGGGCCGCCTGAAAGAATTCCTCGTCATCGCCAAACTCGTGACCAATGAGAGCCTCAGCCTCGAAGATGTTCGGCGAAACCAGCCCCGGTCCGGCCTTGATAGCCAGGCGCAGCGGCTCACCTGCAGTATCCAGCACGGTCAGCGCTTCGCTGGATTTCAGCGCGCCAACGAGCTCCTTGTAAAAGGAATCCTTTACCTTGCGGGGAAGAGAACCGGCCAGGATAACGACGTCCGCCCCCTTGGCTATATAGGTGAATTTCTCCATGAAGGCGTGTAGCTCCCGCGCCGTTACAACCGGGCCATATTCATTGACCTCGGTCTGTGTGTTGCTGGTCGGATCTATGATGGCAGTTGATGTTCGCGACTCGCCGCGGATTCGAACGAAATCGTTGAGAATCCCTTCAGTGGTCAGATCCTCCACGATCCTGATACCCGTCTTGCCCCCGGCAAGGCCGATGGCTATCACGGGTTGTCCCAGGGCTTTCAGTGCCCTCGCAATGTTGACGCCCTTGCCGCCGGGCAGAGTCAGGCTTTCGCTGGCCCGGTGACGGAATCCCGCCTGAAAATTGGGAACGGTCAGCGTGCGGTCGAGCGCTGCGTTCAGAGTAACGGTAACGATCATCCAGAAAACCTCCAGCGCGGGAAAAAGTTATCCCGGTATTATTGCGGATAAAACGAGATTGAAAACCGAGTGCATGTAATAGGTGATCCTGTCTCTATATCCCGGCTCCGGTATATCCTCGGTAGCTACCAGATATGAGCTCCCGAGCAGCCTGCCGCCATCGTATGCTTCCACGATACCGATCTTGTCCCCTTTGTGAAGCGGCAGCTCCACGCCCTCGGGAAGAGTCAGTTGATGCACCACATTATCTTTCACATAGACCGTCCTGACAAGCTCATCCGCGGAAGCCAGCTCCATCTTTCTTCCCCACTCAAACGGGATATCGATGGAAGCATAACGGGTGCCCTGCTCAATAACTGTCCGTTGCTGGTAACTGTCAAACCCGAAACGCACCAGGCTCACGACTTCTGAGTCCCGCTGGGATAGCGAGGGGCCGCCCAGGTAGGCGAGAATCAGGCTTACTCCGTTCTCGCTGGCCGACATGACGATGCACTGGCCCGCGTTGTCGGTGTATCCGGTTTTTATGCCGTTGATGAAGGGATATTGTTCGAGCAGATGGTTATGGTTGGTGAGGCTGCGGCCGTACGGCTGACCGGTCCACGGGATCGTGGCGTAAGGGCTCTTGACGATCTCGCAGATCAGCGGAAACTTCATTAGCTCGGTTCCCAGCCGGACGAAATCGGCGGCCGATGTGTAATGCGCGGGGTCATCGAGACCATGGGGGTTGGTAAAGTGGGTATTCTTCATCCCCAGCTCGGCGGCGCGCTTGTTCATTTTGTCCACGAAGGCCTCGACGGTGCCCGACTGGTGCTCGGCCAGCGCGGTGGCGGCGTCGTTGCCGCTTTGCACGAGCGCCCCGGTCAGCATCTCCCTGACGGTGAGTTTTTCCCCGGCTGAGAGCCAGACGGATGATTCTCCGACTTCCGCGGCACGCTGGCTGGTGGTTACCATCTCGTTGAGGTCCTTGCAGTTCTCCATGGTAAGCAGGGCCGTCATCATCTTGGTCGTGCTGGCCATCGGCAGGGGTTCGTCGGGGTTCAGGCTATACAGAACCTGGCCTGTGCCGGCGTTGATGAGCACAACAGATTTGGCGCTGACGCCCGGGGGCGACGGGCTGTCGTCGGCACGGGCCAACGGCGCGTAAACGGCGAGGCCGAGCACTATCGTCATGATAAACAGGAGTATTATTCTGATGCGGAAAATCTTCATAAGCATGAACTGCTGACCGGACCGCCCATCTTATGGTATTGCCAGCCTGATGCCGGCGGTCAGGTGTTGTGGATCGATATTGGGGTTCAGCTTCTGGATCTCGCTGATGGAAGTGTCGTACTTACGGGCGATGCTGTAGAAACTGTCGCCGTCCTGGACCACGTGGCTCCTGGTCGCGGTAGTCGAAGTGGCGTCCGGAGATGCCGATTCGCCTGACGATGAAGCGATGGTCGTGTCACCGGCTTCGGAAGATTCCGACGAACCGCCGCCGATCACTCCCGCATTGACAGTAATGATTCCCATGGTAAGCAATGCGACAGCCAGAGCCATAATGGCCAGCGTTTTGAGAATTGTCGATTCGATCTGATAATTCAAACGCGCTCCTCCACTAAAAAAGTATCACCCGCGGGCGTGCGATTAACCCCGCGCCAGCCAGAGCCCGGCGCGCATCCGCTGCGCTGCCCCGGCCGCTGCCTCGGCGTAATCTTCGCCGCCACCAGCGTAGATTATACTACGGGAAGCGGTCACCAGCGCACCCAGGCCGCGTGAATCGAATGCAGGAGCGACTTCGGCCGGACCAGCGCCCTGGGCTCCATAGCCGGGGAGCAGCAGGATGGCTTTCGGCAACAGTGCGCGCAGTCGAACCAGGGCTGCGGGCTGAGTGGCGCCAACGACCGCCCCCACGCTGCTGTAACCTTCCTCGCCAATGAGATCCTGACCCCACCCGTCCACCATTCCCGCGAGGTGTTCGTGCCATAGCTCGCCGGATTCCAGGCGCAGATCCTGTAGTTCGGCGGCGCCCGGATTTGATGTCCTGACCAGCACGAAGATTCCCTTGCCGAACTTGCGGCAGTCGTTTATGAAAGGTTCGATACCGTCGCCACCGAAGAGCGGGTTGACCGTAAGCGCGTCGATCTCCAGGCTGTTGAGTTTGCCGTTCAATCCAGCTGGAGCTCCGAGAAAAGCGGTCGAATAAGCGCCGGCGGAGATGCCGATGTCGCCGCGTTTGGCATCGGCGATTACTATTAGACCGGCCTTCGAAGCTTTTTTTACAAGACGCCGGAAAGCCCTGAAACCCGGTGCGCTGTATTGCTCAAAGCATGCAAGCTGCAGCTTGACGGCCACGGCATGAGGCGCAACGGCATCTATGACGTCCGAGCAGAACTCCTCCAGGCACGCCGCGGCCTCCTTGCGCCCGCAACCGCAGCCGGAGGGCTCGATTGCGCGGTAGCGTGCGAGCAGATGCTCCGGCATGCGATCTATACGCGGGTCGAGCCCAACGCATACCTGGGACTGTTTGGCGAGTATTGCTGTTGATAGTCTGTCGGCGAAATTTGATGACATAACGGCTCATTTCGTTGATTTTCATGCAGGATGGATTACATCCACGTCAACTGCCCCGCTTTCTATTCCTGCTTCACAAACAGGCATTCGCCGTTTGCGCACAACCTGTCTCCCTCAACCGTGAAGATGGTTCGCTTGCCTATCTGTTCGTTGGGGCTGTCGAGATTAATCTCGTTGTCTTTAATCCGGTACTGGCTCTCGAAAGTATCTTCCCTGTTCGAGCCTGCGAGCTTTATCCTCTGAACATAAGTCCCGTCATTTTTCAGCTCATAGCAATAGCTGGAACCGGACGAGCTGCTGCAGTACGTGCCGACGACCGTCTCGTAAGGGCTCGACTTGAGGAAGAAATACCAGACGAGCAGGGCAACAATCATGGCGACGATGGCGATCATTCCGTATAAATATTTTCTTTCTATTTCCATAATTGTTAATCCTGTCCCGGGCAAGCATGGCTATTTTACACCGAAAACAGATTCAGCTTACCAGAACTCAAACTCCATATTGCCGATGATGACGTCTTCTCCCGAGACAGCGCCGGCCGCGCGCAGAGCCTCGCTGACGCCGAGCTTCTCGAGGCGCTCCTGAAGATAACCTACCGCCTCCTCGTTTTCGAAATCCGTGCGGGCGACGATACGCTCAACCGCCGGTCCTATAACACGGTATATGCCGTCCTCTTCCAATACTTCCCAGTGATCCCCGGCCGCCGGTCTGTAAGTGATATGGCCGCTGGGCTCGCATGCCTGAAGAACCGGCTGCCTCTCCCAGGAGCGCTGCAGCAGACCGTAGGCGCGTCTGATCAACAGGTTGATACCCGCTCCGGTCGCCGCGGAGGTGGAGATGATGGCTGTGGAACCATCGACCTGGTCCGGGTCGCCGTCAACCATGTCCATGAGCCAGGCGAAAGCAGGGTCTCCCGAGCGGCAACGCCGGGCGACTTCATCAGCCAACATGGCAACTACCTTTTTTACATCATTTTCAGGTGCCAGATCAACCTTGTTCAGGGCGATGAACTGGGTTTTGGCGGCCAGCTCGGGGCTGTATCCGCTCAGCTCGCTGTTGATGGAGATAAAATTATCGACCGGTTCCTTGCCATAGTACCCCGTAACATCGACCAGGTGAATGAGCAGACCCGTCCGTTCCAGGTGCATGAGAAACTCGTCACCCAAGCCGACACCCTCACTGGCTCCCTCCAGCAGCCCGGGGATGTCCGCGACTGTAAACTGGTTATGTCCATCGGGGTCCTCGACGGTTCCAAGCATGGGAGCCACCGTGGTGAACGGGTAGTCGGCTACCTTGGGTTTGGCGTGGGATATGCGCCTGAGCAGGGAAGATTTGCCGGCATTGGGGAATCCCAGTAGACCGGCGTCGGCCAGGAGTTTAAGCTCCAGGCTGATGGTTAGTTCTTCCCCGGGAAGGCCCAGCTCCGCGAAACGCGGCGCCCGGCGCGTCGAAGTGACAAACCGCGCGTTACCCTTTCCCGCGTCGCCGCCGCGAACAGCCGGAAACCGCTGCCCTTCGATCGTGAGGTCGGCCACAAGTTCATCGCCCACCCTGATCTGTGTGCCGCAGGGGACCTCAACGACCAGATCCTCCCCGCGCTTGCCATGCCTCTTTGCGCCTTCCCCCGGCCTGCCCTTGCCGGCCTTAAAATGCCGCTGCCGCTGGAAATAAGTCAGGTCTCGCAAGCGTCTGGAAGCAACCAGGATGACATCGCCGCCGTCTCCCCCGTCGCCGCCGTCCGGCCCGCCCCTGGGGACGAACTTCTCCCGGCGGAAACTGACGCAGCCGTTGCCGCCCTTCCCCGCAAGCAATTCAATTGTGGCGCGATCATAAAACATATCTATTAAGAAGATCCTTCGCTTCGGGGACACCTTACTTAATTCCAAAGTAACGTGAATATCTGGAGCAATAGTGTAGAAATTAAGTAAGGTGTCCACTTTTAACAAAAAAAGCCGCCCATTCAGGCGGCGTTAAAATATCCCAAATTGCTGCGATTTAACACCCTAGGCCAGCTCCTCCGGTATGACGCTGATAGTCCTGGCCGCACCGCGCGAGAAGACAACCCTACCGGTTACCGTGGCGAAGATTGTGTCGTCGCCACCGATTCCCGCGCCTGGGCCCGGCTTGAAGCGGGTGCCACGCTGCCTGACGATAATTGATCCGGCCGTTATCACCTGGCCGCCAAAGCTTTTGCAACCCAGCCGCTGCGCATGCGAGTCGCGCCCGTTCCGGCTTGTCCCCGAACCTTTTTTATGCGCCATCTGTCTCCACCTTCTTCTTGCCCGCGGTAATAGTCTGAATCGTGATCCTGGAAAGACGGCTACGATGCCCGTTGTTTCGACGATAGCCCTTTTTGGCTTTATATTTGAACACGCGGATCTTTTTACCCAGCAGGTGCCCTTCCACCTTGGCCTTAACCTTGGCGCCCTTGAGTTCAGCAGCCGTTACGGCCGGCTTGTCCCCGCCGATGAGCACGGGAACGAGGGTCATCGACTTGCCTTCATCCACGTCGAGACGATCGACCAGAAGCTCTTCGCCCTGTTCGACCTTGTATTGTTTTCCGCAAAGTTCGATAACCGCGTACATATTCTCATCCATATCCGTTTAATTTCAGTAGCATGCCCGATGTTTCCCGCAGCGACCCTCTGTTCACGCGCAATCGTTTTCTTTTAAGAAAAACATCCTCGTGCGCGAATCCGGAGAGCAAGAAAAGTATCCCGCAAGCCTCTCCACGAGCCTCACGGATTATAGCAAACCGTAGGACAAGCGCCAACCTTAAGAGCTGTCCTCCCGGCTGACTCTCCAGTCCTGCCGCTTGGGCACGTCGATGTCGCCATCGCCCCCGGACTGCTTTTCCTCAGCTGTATCCTGCTGGTTATCGTCCACCAGGGTCGCATAGGCGCAGGTACGGGTGACACTGTCGATGTGGACTTTCGTGTCCTGTCCCACCATTTTGCTGCCACCGGCTATGCTGACGACATAGCCGTCGATCTTGGCTATGGCATCGTCCGGGTTATACATATGGGGCTCTTCGATCCGGAGCCGCACTTCGTCACCCTCAGCCACGGGCAGTGAAGCCCGCTGGATGGCATCCCGGCTGCCCTCGGCTGAGACTTCAAACGTGTCAATGGGAATGGTGTCCAGGCCCTCGAAGCTGAAGTATTTGTGTGTCGCCTCTTCCAGCTCGCGCAGCTTGGCTCCGCCCTGGCCGATAAGCATGGCCGCCACCTTGGGATGAACCTCGACCAGGAAAGCCTCCTGGGGCGAAGTCGCCGCCAGGCGCCGCAGGCGCCGCTCGATGTCGAACGCCATCGTCTCCTCGGACACGATGACGCCCTCCCCCTCGCAGGTGGGACACGTCTTGGTGAGGATACCCCTCAGGCCATCCGTGACGTTCTGTCTGGTCATCTCGACCAGCCCCAGCGGTGAGAGCTCGACTATATATGTCTTGGTGCGGTCGGTGTCCAGCTCCTTGCCCAGCGTCTCCAACACCTGGTGACGGTTGCGGGGCCGGGCCATGTCGATGAAGTCGATGATGATGATTCCGCCGATGTCGCGCAGGCGCAGCTGGCGCACGACCTCCTTGCAGGCCTCGATGTTCGTCTTGACGATCG
>JBBAAB010000045.1:0-8831 GCA_041658445.1 Thermoleophilia bacterium | reverse complement strand
GACGTTGCCCTTGGATTTGCTCATCTTCTGTCCGTCTCGATCCAGTATGTGTCCCAGGCAGACTACGTTCTTGTAGCTGGACTTTCCGAAAAGCAGTGTGCTTACGGCCATAAGGCTGTAAAACCAGCCACGGGTCTGGTCGATACCCTCGCAGATGAAATCTGCCGGGAAGCGACGCTCGAACAGCTCCTTGCCCTCGAAGGGATAATGCCACTGGGCCATCGGCATGCTGCCCGAATCGAACCAGGCATCGATTACTTCGGTGACCCGGGTCATTTCCCCGCCACAGTCAGGGCATTTGAGCTTTATTTCATCTATGTATGGTCTGTGCAGATCGAGTTCATCGTTGACGGCGCCTGTTATGTCCAGCCCCTTTAGTTCTTCGATACTGCCGACGCAGATTTCATGGCCCTCTCCACAACGCCATACCGGCAGGGGAGTGCCCCAATATCTCTCTCTCGAGAGTGCCCAGTCGACGTTGTTCTCCAGCCAGTTACCATAACGCCCGTGTTTTATATGATCGGGATACCAGTTGACCGATTCGTTCGAGGCCAGCAGCTGGTCCTTGATGGCGGTCGTCCTGATAAACCAGCTCGCCTTGGCGTAATAGATGAGTGGCGTGTCGCAGCGCCAGCAATGTGGATATGAGTGCTCGTAGGAAACGTGAGCAAAGAGCAGTCCGCGTTCACGCAGATCCTCGACTATGCCCGCATCCGCGTCCTTGACGAACATGCCGGCCCACGGTGTGATTCGCGCGTCGAAGAGGCCTTCCCCAGTCACCGGGTTCACCACCGGCAACCCGTTCTCCCGGCCGACATCCATATCGTCTGCGCCGAATGCCGGAGCGATGTGGACAATCCCGGTTCCCTCGTCGGATGAGACGAAGTCCGCGTTGACGATGTAGTGAGCCTTCCCGTCCGTCTTCACAAAATCGTAAGGGGGTATATAGGCTCTGCCGGCAAGCTCACCCGCAGGCACTTCCCGCAAGATGTTTATCTCCTCGCCGAGGACTTTCTCGATCAGCTGCCTGGCCATGATCATCCTCTGCCCCTGGGTTTCGACTTCAACATAGCTGATGTCGGGGTGGATGGCCGTAGCTACGTTGCTGATCAGTGTCCATGGCGTCGTCGTCCAGACGAGCAGGGAGACTTCCGGGTCATCGACAAGAGGGAAACGCACATAGACGGAAGGGTCTTCGACAGTCTTGTACCCCTGGTCTACCTCGTGGCTTGATAGTGCAGTACCGCAACGAGAACAATATGGCACGACCTTGTGGCCATGGTATAACAGGTCCTTCTTCCAGATTTCTTTCAGAATCCACCAGACGCTTTCAATATAGGTATTATTCAGGGTGTAATAGGCGTCACTGGTGTCGATCCAGAAAGCGATGCGTTCGGTCAGCTTCTCCCACTCTTCCAGATATTTATAAATACTCTCACGGCAGAGCTGGTTGAACCTGTCGATGCCTATGCGCTCGATGTCCTGTTTGCCGTTGATGCCGAGCTGTTTTTCCACCTCGAGCTCGACCGGAAGACCGTGCGTGTCCCAGCCGGCTTTTCGGGGTACATGATAGCCGCACATGGTGCGGTATCGAGGGAAGATGTCCTTGAAGATACGTGACAGCACATGGTGAGAGCCGGGCATGCCGTTCGCCGTGGGCGGACCCTCGAAGAACACGAACTCCGGACCGTCCCGCCTCAGCTCCTGACTTTTATGGAATATGTCATTCTCGCGCCAGAATTTGAGAGTCCGCTCCTCGAACTGCGGGAAATCCACACGGGGCGAGACGGCTTTATAGATCTGCTTTTTGTTTTTATCTTCGTTCATGGACCCTGTTCCTTGCAGTCACGCTCTTCCGGATACCTCAATAAGGTCAAAGACAATACAATATACGAACTCCGGCGCTACTTTTGCAACTTGCCCGGCAGGTGGGAATCGGTTTACTGATGGGATATCATAAATTCAAATGCGCAACCGGAGGCAATGGTAAAGACAAAAGTGGTAAAACGTACAGTGCCTGTCATGGTATTTTTTACCTTGATGGTGATTCTGACGCTGGTCATAGTGGCATTAGTCCTGCTTGTCCTCTCACGCGGAAGGAATGAAGAGGGGGTGGAGAATGGATTGCCGGGTACGGTTTCAGCCGTAGGCGAACGAACGATAGCCGAGGCTCCGCAGGCAAATTTTCTGAGCCTGTTCGTGTATGACGCAAATGGCGGGGTAGCGTCCTTCATGGTGGGAGGGAAGACGGAAGAGTTCGATGCTTTCGCCTCTGCGCTTGCCGGCGCCAGGCCGGTCGAGGCGATGGATGATGAGTCCTTTTCCGACCTGATCATCCTGTCGTTCGGCAGCAAGGACACACTGGAACTTTCCTATTCGCGGAAGCTCAACATGTTGAGGCTCGGAGATCAGGGGTATGCGCCTCAGGAAAACCTGGCGCCGATGATTGTGGAAGTGGAGCAGAAATTCAATTATTGAAAACTATATAGCCGCAGTGACCTCTTATCTCGACAACGCAGCCAGCTCATGTCCCAAACCACCGGGGGTGGTTGAGGCCGTGGACGAGTGTCTAAGGAAGTACTGCGCGAATCCCGGGCGTGGCGCGCACAGGACAGCCGTTGAGGCCGCGAGGGTCATTCACCGGACCAGACAGAAAGCCGCCTCCTTACTCGGAGTTAGCGACAGCGCCAATATCATTTTTACCCAGAACGCCACCGACTCCCTCAATATTGCGCTGCATGGATTGTTGTCTTCCGGGGACCATGTGGTCACATCGATCGTCGAACACAATGCCGTGGTCCGGCCGCTTCTCGTGCTCGTAAAACATGGGGTTAAGGTAACTTATGTAGCGACGGATTCCACCGGACGGGTGGACCCGGAGGATATCGTGTCAGCCATCAAGCCGGAGACACGTCTGGTAGTGCTTACCCATGCCTCCAACATAACCGGAGTGATACAGCCGATCCACGAGATAAATCTCGCGCTGCTGGAAAAGGGTGTACCCCTGCTGCTGGATGCCGCCCAGAGCGCCGGTACATTGCAGCTTGATATGAAAAGCATGCCCGTAGGCATGATGGCCTGTACCGGTCACAAGAGTCTTCTGGGTCCCCAGGGTGTGGGTCTCCTGTATATTTCACCTGAGCTGGAGCTTGCGTCTGTCCGGCAGGGCGGTACCGGCACTCACTCCGATGAGGAGCAGGACGTACTCGCGAGGCCTGACCGTTACGAATGCGGCACCTTAAACACACCCGGGATAGCAGGGCTGGGTGCGGGAATAGCATATATTGAGGAAAAGGGGCTTGAGCAGATAACGGCTCACAAGAACGGGCTGACAGCCACGCTGCACGAGGGATTGCTTGACATGGAAAATGTAACTGTTTACGGTCCCGCGCCCGGGGAGCCAAGAGGACCACTTGTCGCTTTCAATGTTGCGAGTATGCCTTCGTCCGAGGTCGCAGGAATTCTAGACCGTGAATATGGCATCGCTTCACGGGCGGGGCTGCATTGCGCGCCTGGAGCACATCGCATCATGGGTACGCATGAGAGCGGAGCCGTCAGATTGAGCGTTGGGCTTTTCAATACCGCCGATGAAATCGAAGCCGCGCTGGAGGCCGTTAAGGAGATAGCAGCTTCCCGCTCATGACATCAGTAAAACGGGAAAATTCAATTCTGGAGAGCTGACCGGGTGACTGAATCCACAAATATGAATGATAAGACAGGACCGCTTCCGGAGTGCGCCACCCTGGCTGTAGGCAGCCTTCCTCATATGGATGCCGGGGCGGCTGTTGATGCGATGCTTGAATATAACCCCGTTTGCCCCGGCTGGCCGCAACTGCCCAGGATCGATTTCCGCGAAAGCATGTACGTACAGTACTCGGAAGGCATGCCGGCGGCCGTAGTTGATGTGGAAAAGCGCCGCATTTACTTCGATGTGGAAAAAGCGCCCGAGGAAATGGCTGTTTTCTATGAACATTATCTGGCTGATGACGTCGGCTACTGTGCTTTCTCACCGGATTTTGCGCGGGGTTTCGGGCTACTCATCGATCGGTTGCCCGTGCCGGGCGCGCGATTTTCAAAGGGCCAGGTCACCGGACCCATAAGTTTCGGTCTGAGCGTTACCGACGACGAGAAAAAGCCGGTCCTGTACCATGCCGACCTGTTCGAGGCTGTCGTTAAAACGCTGGCCTGCAAGGGTCGCTGGCAGGCAGAGAGTTTTCGAAGCGCGGCGCCCGGCCAGCACCCGGTCATTTTTTTTGACGAACCGTATCTGACGCAGGTGGGCTCGGCAATGATAAGCCTGTCCCGGGAACAGGTAGTCGCCAGCCTCAACGAATGTTACGCGGCTATCGATGGCTACACCGGCACTCACGTCTGTGGCGGAACCGATTGGGGACTGCTTGCCGCCACGGATGTCGATATCCTTCATTTTGACGCCTTCAAGCATATGCAGGAGCTGCTCATATATGAGAAGGAGATCGCCGCCTTCATGGAGCGTGGGGGTATGCTCGCCTGGGGAATCGTGCCAACCAGCAGAAAGGCATTCGAAATCACACCCGGTGAACTTGCCGGACAGGTGCTTTCTGCGGCAGGCAAAGTCGCTGGTTTTGGGGGCGACGTATCACGAGAAGATGTGCTCAGTCGTTCCTTTATATCGCAGTCATGCGGCCTGGGATCGCGCGATATCGAGACGGCCGAGAAATGCCTGTCCCTTGCCACCGGGGTCGCAGATGCCCTGCGTGGGCAATTATGATAAACTAACTCGCGGTTTGGGAATATACCTATGCCGGGCATGCGGATCAGTCCGGGGTGGTGAAGAAAACCAGGCCGTCGGAGAATAGCTTGAAAAAGATCGTATATAAAATCGGTTATGACCGTCTGAGGCGGGCAATCGGGCAGTTATGGAAATACTGCCTCGTCGGGGTGTCCGGTTTTGTAGTGAACCTCCTCATATTTTGGGTAATGTTCAGTAAATTTGAAGTTCGTTACGAGTTGGCCGGCACGGTATCCTTCACTGTTGCCGTTACAAACAATTTTCTGCTCAATCGCTACTGGACCTTCGGCAGTTCTGAACGGGACATCTTCTCACAGGCAAGCAGATTCTTTATTATCAGCATTACCAGCTGGGCGCTCAACATGTTGATACTGCGTCTTCTGATTGAGGACGCCGGCTTCGATCCATATGTCGCCCAGGGTCTCGCAATAAGCACGGTTACGATCCTCAACTTCACCGGCAACAAGCTGTGGAGCTTCCGGCAGCCCACTGCCTGAGCGGCCGCAATTGATTCCGCAGGTGTCCCCGGTAAGGAACTCCTGTCTCTTTGTTTCCCTTTTTATCCTTGCCTTGCTCTTTTCGCTGAATCTAGGTGTACCGCCGGCAGTAGCCCAGCTGGAACCGAACTTAAGCGAGCAGGAAGCCAAGCATCTGGCCATGGCCGATCAGAACGTCTCAATGGCCCTGGAAAAGCACCCCGAACTAGAGCGCCACGGACGTTTTGACAACACTCTGAGGCACTGGAATATCTTCTGGACCAACCCTTATAACGGTCGCAAGTTGATCTCCATCGTCATCGACGACCAGAATGGCAACATAGTTTCCAGTGACATCAAGGGAGAGGCATGGTTCGAGGTACTGCCCGCGACGACGGAAACTGATGCTATCGATCTGGCCAGCAGCCAGCCCGATGTGGAAAGTGAAATCAAGGACCGGGAGGAGATCACAAGGAGCGCCAGCCTGGGAACCGATTCGGTCTGGACCGTAAGTTTCTTTTCCGGTTCCGACGAAGTAGCACAGGTCCTTGTCGATGACGCATCGGGTTCCGTCAACGAAGTGATGGCAGGGCCCCAGGTAGCCTGGCAGATGGCCCGCGGCTATAAAGGCGCATTCGGACGTATCGTCAACGAACCCTATGTCTGGTTGCCTTTATGCCTTCTTTTCCTGGTGCCTTTCGTGGACATCCGCAGACCATTTCGAATACTTCACCTCGACCTTGTCATGCTGCTCGCCTTCACCGTATCGCATTATTTTTTCAACCAGGGTGAGATATTCACATCCGTACCACTTGCCTATCCTCCGCTGGCATATCTCTTTGTACGCCTCGGATGGATAGGCTGGCGCCGGTCTTCAGACCGCAGAAACCTGGCATCCACTTCCCTCAACAAAAATGTTTCCGGTATCGAAACAGGCGTCGTGCGGGGACCGCACATAAATTTCAATTCGACCATCCTGTTGATCGGGCTGGTGTCTTTGCTGCTTTTCCGCATAGTGATCAATATTGCGGATTCCAATGTGATCGACGTCGGTTATTCCGGCGTCATCGGCGCTCAGCGGATACTCGAGGGTACAACCCCGTATGGGAACATGCCTACCGATGACGGTAATGGTGACACATACGGCCCGCTTAACTACCTGGTTTATGTGCCGTTCGAAAGGGTCCTTCCCTGGTCGGGTGAATGGGACGACCTGCCCGCCGCTCATGCCGCCGCAATCTTTTTCGATCTGCTTACCGTAGCCGGCATGTACGCGGCCGGCAGGAGCCTGGCGCGCGGCCGCTCTTTTGCCAACAAGCTTGGCCTCTCATTCGCTTATGGCTGGGCTGCCTATCCTTATACCACTTATGTGCTAAACTGCAATGTCAACGACGCCGTCGTCTCCGCATTCATTGTCTGGGGTTTTGTTTTTCTGCAGTCGGCGCCCCTTGCGGGAGTGCTGCTCGGTTTTGCCACGCAGATCAAATTCTTTCCTGCCATGCTGGGTCCGGCGTGGGCCTCTTTCCCGAGGGCGATGCGTGGCTGGGGAAGACGTTCTCTTTTCGTATTGGGCTTTTTGCTGGCGCTGGCATCAACTCTGCCGGTGATTTTCATGGGTGACGGAACGTTTGGTCTTTTCTGGGAGCGGACGCTCAAGTGGCAGATCGGACGTGACTCTCCATTCAGTATATGGGGGCAATATCCCGAGCGGCTTGCGGGCGCGCAGCGTATCGGCCAGTATCTGCTGGTGGCTTTGTCAGTGGGATCATACTTCTGGCCACTTCGTAAAAACATGGTACAGGTTGCAGCGATCTCAGCGACTCTGATCCTGGGTTTCCAGATTGTCCAAACCCACTGGTTCTATCTGTATATTCCATGGTTTTTCCCTCTGGCCCTGATAGCATTTCTCACGGCCCGCTGCAGTTCGCAACCGAAGAATCGTACGACTACAGGGAGTTACTTTGCCGAGACAGCTTGACTGGATAAAAGACAGCCTGCGCGAACAGTCAGAGAAGCGACTGCTATGGCTGATTACGATCGGCTTCATACTGCTGCAGATATTTATCTGGAGCGTTCTGTTCAGAAGCCTCTGGTACGCGGACAGAACGATTACGGATATTCCCGTTTATTACAGTTACGCGAGCCGTATCGCGCAGGGACTGATGCCCTACCGGGATTTTTCGTCTGAGTACCCGCCGTTGGCCATGGCTCTGTTCTCGCTGCCACGTCTGCTTTCGGGCGCAGGTGAGAGCGAATTCGTTGCGTGGTTCCAGGTAGAGATGCTGCTCTTCAGCTGTGGGATCGTATTGCTGCTGTCATGGATCTCCTGGAGCCAATGGCAAAATGTCTGGAAGGTCGCGGGAACGTTGGCGATGTACACACTGTTCCTTTTGAGCCTGGGTTCAATCGTTCAGGAGCGATTCGATCTGGCGGCGGCGTTCCTGATGCTGGCAAGCGTGGCCTGCTTTATCACAGACAGGTACCTGGCCGCCTGGCTGCTTCTGGGCATAGGACTGATGACCAAGGTAGTACCGGTGCTGATCGCCCCGATTTTCCTGATAGCGCATTATCGCCGGCGTCAGTTCAACGAAGTCTGGATGGGTCCGGTTGCCATGATCATGGCGGCCCTTACTGTCTCCATACCCTTTCTGCTGGCATCACCTGAGGGGCTGGCAAACGCTTTCCTCTACCATGTTGAAAGACCGTTACAGATCGAGAGTACCTGGTCGTCGCCGATCCTGCTGTATTCGAAGTTGACGGGTTACCCGGCCTACATCATGAACTCCTACGGTTCTCACAATGTGTATTCCACGGTTTCGGACACCCTGGTAATGATATCGGGTCCGTTAACGGCGGTCGCCTTGCTGACCGGATACTGGATCTTCTGGAGAAGGAGCAGGAAGGACGGGAACGGCCTGCCGGATATTTCTGGGAATACGATAATCCGGTTCGTCGCTATAGCCATTGTTACATTCATCGTGGGAGGCAAGGTACTATCTCCACAATTCCTCATCTGGCTGATTCCGCTGGTACCGCTCGTGATCGGCGCCGACCGCATCGCATTAGCCGGCATTTTTGAAGCGGTCCTTTTATTCACCCAGTTCGAGTTTCCGTATAGCTACTGGCAGCTCTATACATTGCAGCCATACATGGTCGCGACTGTAGCTGTCAGGAACCTCCTGCTGATTGTCCTGCTCGTGATGCTCGTTGCGGCGCTGGGGAGTCATTACCGCGCCCCCTCGTTCGTCAACCGTCCGGGTGGCGATATCAGGTTCCCGGGTTCCGGCAGGAAGTTCCTGCCGTTTGACAGCAACTAGGCGTCGCCCGGATTTGCTTCCACCTGAAGCCTCCGGATCGCGGTCGCCCTGCCGTTGTCGTCGGCTTCGACCAGCACTCCTTCTATCCAGACATCCTGGTCGGCCACCTCGAATTTGACGGGCATCTGTGTGAGGAAACGCTTTATTATTATGTTCTTGTCGACTCCTATGACGGAATTGCGGGGTCCGGTCATGCCGGCGTCGGTTATGTAGGCGGTGCCGCGATCGAGAATACGGTCGTCCGCAGTCTGAACGTGGGTATGCGTG
>JBBAAB010000044.1:0-8953 GCA_041658445.1 Thermoleophilia bacterium | reverse complement strand
GTTGTCTCCATTCTTAAGGACAAGGATTACGAGAAGATGTTGGAACGGCTTCTCGAATTTTGTGATATCTTATTCATCACCGAGAATTCGAACGAGCGTTGCATGTCGGCACAGGAGATGTCCAGGCTTCCTGTTGTGCTCGAAAGTCACGTGCAGACGTTCGTTGCTCCGGAGAGCCAGTCGGCACTGGAGAGCGCCTTTAAGCTGACTTCTACCCGCGACGTCATCCTTGTGACCGGTTCGCTGTATCTGCTGGCCGACATCAAGAAGCGGATGGCGTAGGGCAGAAAGACAGGGGTATTCTTGCATTTAATAATTTTGCAGGCTGATGTGAACGAGGGAGCCGAAGGCTTCTTTAATTCCAGCACCTGGAAATTTCTGACCATGATAACCCAGGTGATGATCGTAGCCCTCTGGCTGGCGCTGGTGTTCTGGACTTACAAGGACGCCAAACGGCGAATCACGGATCCGGTGCTTATAGGCGTTTCCGTCGCGACTTCATTCTTTTTCCCCTTCGTAGGCACCATCTTTTATACCATCCTGCGCCCGCCGGAATATATCGAAGACGTTCTCGAACGGGACCTCGAGATCAGGGCCAGGGAACAGGAGCTCGTGGGAGGCGGTCAGCGTTGCCCGGCATGCCGGATGGCGGTCCGCGACGACTATATCGTCTGCCCCAAATGCAGGCGGCAACTCAAATCTCCCTGCAGGAAGTGCAGCCGGCCGCTCGACCCTGTGTGGCGTGTGTGTCCGTATTGCGAAGCGGATGTCAAGGCTCCGGTAGTCCAGGAAGACGAGCTGTTCGCATAAAGCAAGTTCGCGGCGCCCGGTGTGACAATTCAGTGAGCCATTCTCATAAACCGGGATTTCGATGTCTTTCTGACGTGCGATAGAATCGATGCCGATCCGCACGCAAGGATTTTTAGAACCATACTCGAAGTGAAGAAATCAACGGCATTCCGAAGTGTGTAACGCCGGAGAATCCAGAAACAGGCAGGAGGAATCGTGGAACGGACTTTTGTAATGGTTAAACCGGGGGCCGTGGCCCGCGGGCTGGTGGGCGAGATTATCGCCCGTTTCGAACATCGGGGTTTTCGGATCAGGGCCATGAAATTCATGCAGCTCGACAGGGGGTTTGCTGAGGAGCACTACTCCGAGCACAGGGAAAAAGACTTTTTCGGCGGTCTGGTAAGCTCGATAACATCGGGTCCGGTGGCGGCGTTCGTGCTCGAAGGGCCAGAGGCCATATCCGTGGTCCGCAGGATGATGGGCGGTACCAACCCGCTGGCCGCGGAGCCGGGTACGATCAGGGGGGATTACGGGCTCGATATAGAGGCCAACATCGTCCATGGATCAGACGGGGCTGCAAGCGCCGAGCGCGAGATCGGGCTCTATTTCAAAGAGAGTGAGATAGTGTAGCGCCACGAGTCCGGAAACACACGCCGCTGTGATTCTCGCCTCCAAATCACCTCAACGCAAGGCGTTGCTGAAAGCGCTCGGCATCGACTTCGATGTGTTGCTTCCCGATTATGGGGAGGAGGATATCCCCGGCGAGCCTCCGGCCGGCCTGGTGGAAAGGTACAGTAGGGGTAAGGCGCTGTCCGTCCTGCCCCGCATTTCAGCGACTTCCAAAAAAAGCGCCGTCCTCGGTGTTGACACAATGGTAGTGGTTGATGGAAAAGCCCTGGGCAAAGCGGCGGATGAGGACGAGGCGCTCTCGTTCGTCTCTCTTTTATCAGGAAGAACACATCAGGTCTACAGCGGTATAACCCTCATCATGCCGACGCAAGGGTCAGCTATAGACGGAACGCCGGTTGAGAAGGGGTTTGCAGAATATACCGGCCACGCGGTCACTGAGGTAGTTTTCAGGGAGATCTCACGTTCCGAGCTGGAGCTTTATGTCTCGCTCGGGGAATGGCGCGGACGGGCCGGGGCTTACGCTATCCAGGGCCGTGCTTCAGCTTTTGTCGAAGAGGTGCGGGGAGACTACGCCAATGTGGTCGGACTGCCGGTTCCCCTGCTGATTTCCGGATTGAACAAGTATGGATTATGGCCCCCCGACAGCTGGAAAGGGAAGCCTGAGACATAATTATTGCGCCCGGGCTAAAGGTCAAATGCTGGACCTGTACTTGAGGGTTTGAAACCTCTTTATTTTGCCCCCCGCCCTAATTGTTATATAATATCTTGCTCCTTCAGGAGCCTGTATTTGCTGCAATTCACGGGTATCGAGGGGGTTCCAGTCATCAGCGCATCACCGTTTGCCGGTGTTCATGCGTTATGGTGTTATGCCTCCGCTTTGTTACCATAAGAACCTGATACGGCCTGTCGGTTCAGGCTGTGTTTGTGCGACGGGGCCGGCCGGACATATCCGGTTGTTTTCCGAAAGGAGATTCAAATCAGATTTCTTGCGTATTTTGCCGGCTTCGGCGGTCGTGACATGGCTGTCGATCTGGGAACCGCCAACACACTCGTCTATGTGCGAGGCAGAGGCATAGTCTTAAGCGAACCTTCAGTGGTCGCGATCGATCAGCGCACCGGTGAAGTACACGCTGTCGGCGCCGAGGCCAAGCGCATGCTAGGCCGCACGCCGGGTTCGATCAGCGCCATCCGTCCGTTAAAGGATGGAGTCATCGCAGATTTTGACGTGACCGAGCAGATGCTCCGTCACTTTATCCAGAAGGTCCATCAGAACCGATGGGCGCATCCACGGGTTGTGGTTTGTGTCCCTTCGGGCGTTACGGGCGTGGAGAAGCGTGCGGTCGAGGAAGCAACCCTTTCGGCGGGCGCGCGTCTGTGTTACCTGATCGAGGAGCCCATGGCGGCGGCGATCGGCGCCGGTCTGCCGGTGAGCGAACCGACGGGCAACATGATCGTCGACATCGGCGGCGGCACCAGCGAGGTGGCTGTTATCTCTCTGGGCGGAATAGTCACCTCCCAGTCGATTCGTGTTGGTGGCGACGAGATGGACGAGGCCATAATGGCCTACGTCAAAAAGGAGTACAAGTTGATGATAGGAAGCCAGACGGCGGAGGAACTCAAGCTGGAAATCGGCTCGGCTTATCCCCTGAAGGAAGAAGAGCAGGCCGAGATACGGGGTCGCGACCTCGTGACCGGTCTGCCCAAAACGATCGTTTTGACTTCGGAAGAGATACGGGTTGCTCTGGCGGAACCGGTGACGGCGATAATCGATGCTCTAAGGACAACGCTCGATAAAACGCCTCCCGAGCTCGCCAGCGACATCATGGACAGAGGCGTAATGCTGGCCGGCGGCGGCGCCCTGCTGCAGGGATTGTGCGAACGTCTGCGCGAGGAGACGGGCATGCCTATTCACCTGGCCGAGTCCCCTCTAACCTGTGTTGCAGTCGGTTCCGGCCGCTCGCTGGAGGAATTCGAGGCGCTGCACAAGTCCTCCCGTCACGCGAAGTCAAAACGCCGCTTTTAAGCTCGCAACCTAAGGTTTAACCTTGGCCCGCAAGACTGTAGTCAAACGTCAAGTGGTACTGGCGGTCCTGCTGCTGGTATCGATGGCAATGCTTACTTGGTATTTCCGCGAACCCGTGGGTGGCGTGCTGCATTCCACGCAGCGCGGCGGCCTCAGGGTCATTTCTCCCCTGGAATCAGGTGTATCGACGGCCGTCGACCCCTTCAGGGACTCCTATCACTGGGTGACGGGCATCTTCTCAGCCCAGGGAGAGAACGAGCGCCTGCGCTCAGAGGCGGACCGCCTGCGCGTAGAGGTACTTTCCCTAAGGGAAGCGGACGCCGAGAACAAACGGCTCCGCGACCTGCTCGGTTTCATCAACCAGCCCTCATTCCCCAGGGATTACAAGAACGTACCGTCGCGCGTCATCGGCCGGTCGGGTTCTTCCTGGGACGCCACTATCACCATCAACAGGGGCAGCGACGCCGGCGTAGCCCTGGGGCAGACCGTGGTAAGCGGCCAGGGTCTGGTAGGACAGATCTCAGCCGTCACCACCAATTCGGCGCAGGTGCTGCTTATCATCGATCATACAAGTCATGTTGAGGCCAAGCTGCAGAACGGCGCCGCCTCGGGCACTGTCGTGGGTAGCATCAACGGCATGCTGGAGATGGATTTTGTCGACAAGGACCAAAAGGTACTGAAGAACGACGCCGTGGTGACGTCCGGCACGGGCAAGCTGTTCGTCAAAGGAATTCCGATAGGTGTCGTGGACGAGGCAGCCGACCAGGAAGTCGAATATTTCAAGAGGATTTCCATCACGCCTTTCGTGGACTTCGGCAGACTCGAAGAGGTGCTTGTGCTTATTCCGCCGGCGGGTACGGACCAGGCCCCTTTGATGGCCGAGGGGGCGGGTAGTTGACTGCTCCAGCGATAAGGAAGCGTTCCCGCGCGCGGCGCAAGCGCGCGCTCGTGAGGTTCAAGCGCCCGGGCACGAGGGTACTCCAGCTAAACGCGGCGCCGACGGCGTCGGCCGCGCCCGATAGCCCCTGGTTCATGCTGCGTCTATTCGCCATTCTCCTACTGGCCGTAGTCGTGCAGACCACGCTTGCTCCATTTTTGACGGTTCTTGGCGCAAAACCTGATGTGGCCATGGTGATCGTCGTCTGCCTTGCCATGATGCGTGGGCCTGTCCTGGGAGCGGTGGTTGGGTTTTCGGCTGGCCTGTTGATCGACGTCGCCCTGGTTCAGACATTGGGCATCTCGTCTTTTCTTTTCACGCTGGCCGGATATTTCAGCGGCCGCCACGCCGAGGGCGTCGACCTGGATTCCTGGTTCCCACCCGTGATCACTGTTTTCGTTTCCAGTATGGTTGTCCAGTTGCTCAACAGCGTGATCATGTTCCTGCTGGGAGTTCAGGCGTCAGCGGGTTTCATTCTCCTGCGGGTTGTTTTTCCTTCGGCGTTTCTCAACGCACTGCTGGCCGCGCCTGTTTTTATCGTCTGTCGCTGGTGGCTGGGGGGTGACCGCAAAGATGCCCTCTTTACTAAGTAGCAGTAGCAAGAAAAAGAATGAGCGCAAACAGCCGTCGGTCGCCCTGCGTGTCGGCATCATGGGCGTGATGGCCATGCTTCTGCTTGCCATACTGCTCTTTAGAATCTGGTTTTTGCAGATTCTCTCGGGAGAGACCTATATCGCCATGGCCGAGAATAATCGCATACGATTCATCCCCGAGGAGGCGCCCCGTGGGATTATCTACGACCGCAACAAGCAGCCCCTGGTGGATAACCGGGCCGGTCTTGCGGTAACAGTCTTTCCGGCGGCGCTCAAGGATCCCGAAGTAGAGCTGGCGGAGTTGAGCAAGGTGATTCAGGTTCCAGTGGAGGAGATCCAGAAGCAGCTTGATCTTCACAAGGAAGATACATACCGTTCAGTAGTAGTCAAGAAAGACATAACGCCGGAGATGAAAAGCTATCTCATCGAGCGCATACCGTTGTATTTTCCGGGTGTTGATATCAAGAAGTTCCCGTTACGCAGCTATCCTCAGGGTACCGAGGGGGCGCACCTGCTCGGCCACGTGGGGCAGATAGACGAGCAGGAGCTGACAGAGCCACGTTATGAGGGTTACAAACTGGGTGACGAGATCGGAAAGGAAGGGGTCGAGTTTGAGTTCGACCGTTACCTGAAGGGGATAGATGGCGGCAAGGAGGTCGAGGTTGATGCCGCCGGACGTCCGAAGCTGGAGGTCAGAAGCATCAAGGCGCAGCCCGGCAAAAACGTGGTGCTTACCATAGACAACAGGATTCAGAAAGCCACCGAGGACAGCCTTCTCTACGGAATCGATCTCGCCCACCAGAAGAAATATCAGGCGGCCAACGGCGGCGCGGCCGTGGTCATGAATCCCAAGAACGGCGAGATTTACGCGATGGCCAGCTGGCCCAACTACGATCCCGCGGTCTGGGTTGGCGGTGTCAGCGACAGCGCCTACCAGGCTCTCAATGCCGAGGGCGCCAACGATCCGCTTCTGAACCGGGTCATTGCCGGCCAGTACCCACCGGCTTCGACTTTCAAGTCAGTGACCGCCATTGCCGGACTGCAGGACGGCATCATCTCGCCGCTGTCTGATTTCACCTGCACGGGCGTCTGGGATGTCCTCTCACAGCCATTCAAATGCTGGGGCTCCCACGGCGACGTGGATCTCAAACGGGCCATCAGCATGTCATGCGATACATACTTCTACAACGTCGGATATCGCTTCTACAAGGCCAACAGCCAGGGAATGCAGAACTGGTCCCGCACGATGGGCCTTGGCCGCGAGACCGGCATCGACCTGCCCGGAGAGGCCGTTGGGCGTATCCCCGATCCGGAGTGGAAAGCCCGGGTGGGGGAGACCGACATCGACAGGATGTGGATGCCCGGCAACAGCGTCAACATGGCCATCGGGCAGGGAGACATGCTCGTTACGCCCCTACAGCTGGCTTCGGTATATTCGACGATCGCCAACGGCGGCCGGATCGTCAGACCTCACACAGGTTTAAGGGTGGAGGATCCTGTCAGCGACAAGCCGATTCCCGAATATCGCCCACCGGACGAGTCCAACCAGCTGGGGATATCGCTCGAAAATCTGAGAACGGTTCAGGACGGACTGGTCGGAGCCACCGCGCAAGGCACCACCGTGGGTGACACTTTTGTCGGTTTTCCCATACCGTTCGGCGGCAAGACCGGTACCGCGCAGGTCGCGGGCAAGACCGATTATGCCTGGTACGTGGCCTACGCGCCGGCAAACGATCCCCAGGTGGTCGTGGTTGTGCTCGTCGAGCAGGGCGGCGGCGGCGGCGCCGTGGCCGCGCCTGTAGCCCGCAGGATACTCGAGGCATATTTCGCTCCACCCGCTCCAGCGCAACCGGCGGCCCCGTCCGCGGGCAGATAAGAGGCCAGGCGCATGGAGATAAGGACTTACCTGAGGCATATTGACTACGCGCTGCTGGCCGCCGTGGCCGGACTGGTCGGTTATGGCATGCTCATCATCTACAGCGCGACCCACTCCGATCCAAATCTTCCGAGTCCATTCTATTATGTAAAGGTGCAGGGCATAGCGGCTGTTATGGGCACAGTGCTTATGACCGTGCTCGCCTTTATCGATTTCCGGGGTTTAAGGAACTACCGTCACCACATATTTTTCGCCATCATGGGACTGATCCTGGTGGTCTTCATTGTGGGAAGCGAGGCCAAGGGTTCGCAGCGCTGGATCGACCTCGGTTTCTTCAACCTGCAACCTTCCGAGGTCGCCAAGATCGGGATGATCGTCGTTCTTGCGGCTTTCCTGGCAGGCAGGCAGAGGGTTGAGCTGGAGGCCCAGACCACGGTTCTGACCCTGCTCTATGCTGCCGTGCCCGCCTTCATGGTTTTCATCCAGCCCGATTTCGGCACAGCTCTGGTCCTGGCCGCGGTGACCCTGGCCCTGCTTTTTGTATATGGCACCCGCTGGTTGCATTTCGCGATCATTATCTCATCCGTTACCGCGGCTCTCTTTCTGGTGATCGAGATATTGCCGATCATCGGTATCCAGATACTAAAGCCCTATCAGATCGACCGCCTGCTGGTGTTCCTGCACCCGGACCACGACCCGGGCGGCTCCGGTTACCACCTGCTGCAATCGAAGATCGCGATCGGTTCCGGGATGATGACCGGCAAGGGCCTCTACGAGGGAACGCAGACCCAGCTCAACTTTCTGCCGGAGCATCACACGGACTTTGTTTTCTCGGTTCTCGGAGAAGAACTGGGATTCATAGGCGTGGCGGTGCTCATGGCCCTTTACGTCCTTGTAATATGGAGGGGATTGAGGATCGCTATTATTTCCGAGAGCCTGTTCGGGAGCCTGATCGCCGGCGGGATCCTGAGTATGCTGCTCTTTCAGGTTTTTGTTAACATTGGCATGACCATTGGCATCATGCCCATCACCGGCATCCCGCTTCCCTTCGTCAGCTACGGGGGAAGCTCCATGGTTACAAATTTACTTGCCATCGGTTTGCTGGAAAGCATTCACGTGCGCAGCCGGCTGATGGGAGACAGGAGGTACAGACGTGCCCAAATTACCACTTAGCCCGATGAAGGTTTATTCGGCGGTCAACGAGGTCCGCGATCAGAGCGAGGGTTCAGTGAAACTGCTTATCGCCGGATCCGACTCTGAAGCCATGACCGCGGTAAGGAGTGCGTTAGCCGCGGGTTCCGATCCCCGGCTGGAAGATAGCGTGTTGGAAACCATGCAGCTGGGCGAAGACGAGCCATTGAAAGGCAGCTCGCTCAAGAGCTGTGAAGGCGTGATCATTCTGGTTGCGTCACCAGCCGAGCTATCGTCCGATGTCTTCAACGGCCGCCTCGCGGATGCCGGAAAAAACGATTTGCCGGCGGTTGTCGTGCTCACTGAGGCTCCAGGTATCGAGTTGTCATTTCCGGGCGTTGGGCCCAGCCGTGTGGTTGGAATGGCGCCTGGCGCTCTGGTTCCCGCCGATCTGCTCGTGGCGGCGGCGGTAGACGCCGCCGGGGATACGGCCGTGGCTCTGGCGGCGAAGCTTCCGGCCCTCAGGGAAGAGACCTGCCGTGGCATTATCAACCGTACGGCGCGGCAGAACGCCGTGGTCGGGGCGCTTTTCATAATACCCGGTGCCGACATGCCGGTTATGACCATGAACGAGGCCCGCATGATTTTACGCATAGCAGCCGCTCACGGCGAACCGGTGGGCATGGAACGCGCGCTCGAGCTCCTCGGGGTCGTCGGCAGCGGTTTCGGCCTCAGGGCGATAGCCCGCCAGCTGATGGATTTTATGCCCGGCCCCGGCTGGGTCATCAAAAGCGGTATCGCATGGGGCGGTACGCGCGCCCTGGGAAAAACAGCCAGTACTTACTTCAACGGTTCGGTGCGAGTGACTCCATCGCGTATGGCTCCGCTGGCGGATAAACTGAAAAAGCTAAGGGGATAGCGGCCGCCGCGACCTCCCGGGTTCGAACCCCGGCGAAGGATAATTTGGAAACAAG
>JBBAAB010000043.1:0-9011 GCA_041658445.1 Thermoleophilia bacterium | reverse complement strand
TCTTCCAAAGTAGCCACAAAAGGGTCTCGTCCTTTTGACATATTCGACTTTCACTTTTATGGCTACTTTGGAAGAGAGCGCGAGCTTGTGAAGTATGTCGGAGAATACAGGAACCTGCTCATCGCCAATGACATGCGGGATGTCGATATCTGGATGACCGAGTCAGCCACAACGACAGGCCGGCCAGCGTGGCCGCCGGGAGCTCCGGCACAAACGGAGGAAGATCAGGCCTCGGCGCTGGTGATGAGGTTTGTAACCTCATTGGGAGCCGACGTTGAGCGTATTTCCTGGGCAAGACCGTACGAAAACTGTAACTATGCCGGTGTCGAGGACGGCTACTTCGACAACACCGGCCTTGTATATAATGGGCTCGGTCAGGAGTCAGAACGAGGAATCAGGGGCGGTACCAGAAAGACGGCGTTCCGCGCTTACCAGGCGCTGGTGTCCAGGCTTAAGGGGTGCTTTGGTGTGGAAGTTCTAGCGCCGGACCAGTACAAGTTCTTTTTCAGCGATGGTCGCCAACCGGTATATATTGTCTGGGGTGAGCCCGGAGCTATGCTGGCCGAGGAAATAACCGGTCCCATTACCATAACCACACTGGACGGTGTGAACAGTGAAGCCGATGCCGACGATTATTCTCCGGGCCCCGTACCGGTCTTTGTGGAGAAGCGGTAGGCTGGTGTAAAATCAGATGGTCTCATCAAGCGGGCATCCGGCCTGTTTATCCGGGGGGTTTTCGTGCATCGCAAGTCCATGTTCGTTTTTTTAATCCTGCTGCTTGTGATTGTCACCATGGCATCGGGCTGTCTGCCGGGCGAGTCTGAGAAACCGGCCACGTCAGATAACGCAGAACCCGCCCGGCCGGCCTGGCAGCAAATCTATACCGACATCACATTCTCGGGTCCCTCGCTGGGGCTGATCTCCGGGTGGCACGGAACCATCCTGCGCTCGACGGACACCGGCCAGACCTGGATCGAAGCCGAAGTGAATTCCCGGGCCGACCTCAACTCGGTAGCCATCCTCGACGGGAACACGGCAGTTGCTGTCGGGTCCAGCGGCAACATCCTGCGCTCGGCAGATGGTGGTCTGACCTGGAATCCCGTTGATTCACCCACTGGGGAAACCCTTAACCGGGTCGCTTCCATCAGTGGCGGCGCAGCCGTGGCTGTTGGCTGGCACGGAACGATAATTTATACATCGGATGGTGGTAAAACCTGGGGCGATCAGTCCAGAAGCCTCGAGCCTTCCCTCTTTTTCGAAGACGTCGATTTCACTCCGGAGGGCGTCGGCATAACAGTAAGCTCCTCTGGACGCGCCTTCCGGACAACCAATGCCAAAGACTGGCAAGAACTAACAGTCCCCGGGGAAGGCGTCAAGCTCTTCGGCGTCGACGTATATGATGCCGACAGCGCTTTCATGGCCGGCAACCTCGAGATGGAGAAAGCTTATATCGCCGGCGGAAAAACGGTAATCCTTAAAACCGCCAACGGAGGAATTGACTGGGAATACGGTCCAAGGAACATGAATGCCGACCTGCTGGGGATACAATATGTCGGCTCCCGAATTGTCGTAGCGATCGGCTGGAACGGCGCGGTCTGGAGGAGCGGGGATGCCGGGGGTGACTGGCAACCGATAGTGTCTCATACGAATCAGGCACTCCGTGCGCTTGCGGCTGCGGACGCCACTACATTGTGCGCCGTCGGCGATGGACAGACGATCATAACCAGCCGGAACGCGGGCTATACATGGGAAAAACTGAGAGGATCATGAGCGGCGGCGGTTGATAAACAAATATTCCGGATGGTCCTTCCGGAAGGCATGGTGAAGATGATGATTTGTGGTGGGCGTACCTGGATTCGAACCAGGGACCTCATCCTTATCAGAGATGCGCTCTAACCAACTGAGCTATACGCCCCGCTAAAAAAGAAGATGGACGGCTTCCGTCCGGCTAACAGTTTAGCCAATTCGGGTACCGGCTTGTCAAGCCGATTGCGCAAATACCTCGTAAATATTGCGTGAATAATCTCCTCGAATGGACAAAAGACGGATATATGTGCTGGCAAGCACCCGCGCTCTCTTCTATAATGGCAATACAGAGGTGAGTGTATTGAAAGAGATGGTCCTCTACGGAATAAGCTTCGATGTGGTCGGCAAACAACCGATCATTCTGCTCAAGACGGCCGAAGCCAACAAATTTCTTCCCATCTGGATCGGCCACCAGGAGGCCGCGTCGATCCTGATGAAACTCCAGGGAACCGAACTCCCCAGGCCGATGACGCATGATCTCATGACCTCGATTCTGACACAACTCAACGCAGAGGTGCTCAAGGTCACGGTCACCGAGCTGCGCGAAAACACATTTTACGCCCTCCTTACCCTGCGCATGGATTCAGGCGAGCTCGATGTCGACTCACGTCCAAGCGATGCCCTGGCTCTGGCGGTCAGAACAAATGCGCCCATTTATGCCGACGACCAACTGATTGAGGACAACGCCATCGAGTTCGACCACGAAGTGGAAGATACGGAGGAGGTCGTGGAAAAATTCCGCGATTTCCTCAACAACGTTACTCCCGAGGACTTCAAGAGCGATTGACCGGCGGCGGCGCTGGACCGCGGCTGCCCCCGATGTCTATGCCTCGGCCTCAAGCGCTCTACATACCGCCAGCAGGAAGCCCTCGACCATCGGAGCACCCACAATCACTACGTTCTCGTGGTCCCTGGCGATTTCTGATTCCGTAAGACCGTTGGAGATTGCGTTGGACATCAGATACAGCGTGCCGACCTCGCCCGCCATCTCCAGGTCCTGGGCCGAGTCCCCGCAGGCGAAGGCGTCATCGCCTGTCAGGCCTGCCATCTCCAAATGTAATCTGATGGCGCTGCCCTTGCCAGCCTCGCGGGGAATGATGTGGTAAGCGTGCGGCTCCCTGACGTTCATGCCATAGCCACGGTCCTCGATGACGCCATTGTCAACCACCTTGAGTTCGCCATGCCCGCTTTTCTCAAGTAGCGCGTCTGCATCGGCGGTGTTGATATGACCCCGCATGAGGTGGGAGTAGGCGTGGCTTTGAGACCATGGCAAATGATAGGTGAGCACACCGCTATAATTATCGAGCAGAAGGTCGGGGGCTCCGGTCGCAGCAATCTCATCAAACACACTCAGACCTTCGACGTTCCCGAAAGGACCGCAGTTGCGCAGGGTTGTTCTTCCCGAGTCGCGCGCGATCACACAGCCCGCCTCACCGATATAGCTTGTGGCCCCCAGGATGCGCGCGTCCTCCTGCAGCATGGCGATGCTGCGCCCTGAGACAAATGTGAGCTCCACCCCCCGCTGATGACAAAGCTCGAGCGCCCGGGCGCCGTCAAAAGTGAAGTCGCCCGTCGCCGTGCGAAACGGGGAACCGCCCTTTCCCAACAGGGTGCCGTCAAGATCGGTATAAAGAATGCGCGGGGTCGGTTCCATCACTGTTTTGTCTCCCCGTCCGGCTTTGTTCCTACCCCGTGGATACGGCGGTATTCCTCAAGAGATTCCAGCGGCGGCCTTTCCACAACCTTTATCTTCTTGGACTCGAGTCCGTACTCGCCTTCCTTGTAATAGATGCTGTTGTAGAAAGTGCCCGGGGCATCCCTTGTATCCATGCGGCCCTCGCCATGTAGACGCGTAAAAACAGCCTGCATTATGCCGAACGACATGCGTCCCAGCGCTTCCGTGCTCTGGTTGTGATGCACCCGGCGCTTGAGATCGGTCTGGGCTATTGATGAAAGTCCGTATTTTCGATAAATGTCGATGTCGAGGCCGATCTCCACCCCATATCCCGTGAAGAAGGGAACGCTCTCCAGGATGCGTCTGCGGCCGGCGTACTCTCCCGAGAGCGGCTGGATGAGTCCCGCCAGGTCGGGATAAAACATGTTGATCAGGGGGCGGGCACATATCTCTGTGACCCTGCCGCCACCGGTCTCCCTCTTCATCTCCCCCAGAAACAGCGGGCGCCTGTAATAACCCTTGACGTAACCTATCCCGGGGTTTTTCAGGAGGGGCCCCACCAGACCGTATATGAACCGGGCAGAGAAGTTCTTGATGTCGGAATCCACCCAGACGATGATATCGCCCGTGAGTGGCACCAGGCTTTTCCAGAGAGCCTCGCCCTTTCCATACGCGGGCGGCTGGTCGGTCAGGTACTCGTCGTCGAAAAAAACCTCCGCGCCCAGCTCCCTTGCTACCCTGACGGTGTCGTCGGTGCTCCGGGAGTCGATAATCGCCAGCTGGTCGACAAGCTGGTGACGCTTCATGAGGGAACGCCGGATTACAGGGAGGATGTTGGGAATAGTGTCCGCCTCGTTCATGGTCGGCAGGCAAACGCTTATGGTCAGACCCTGTTTCTGCTTGAGCCCTACCAGCTCTTCCACGTCCGAGAACCCTGAGTAATGGTAGGTCCTTTTGCGAAACCACTCGGCAGGCTTCAATTCGCTTCCCTTCCTAAAGATCCATGAATGAGATGGACCGAACCCCGGCCGCCTCGATTGCGCGGATAAAGTCTTCTGACATCAGCGCCTTAAGTTCAACCTCACGCAGGCTGTTGTATTCTGACGCGAGAGAGAGATTCTCGTCGGCGTAGCCGGGATGGCACATGAATTCAAGAGTATCGCCCGGCTCCGCCAGCGCATGCTCCAGCGTAACGGCTATATCTCTTCTTCCCATAACCTCAATGCCGGAAAACCTGTCTGGTGTTTTCAGGGACTCCCCCGCGGGCATGCGCGCCGCCGTCGCTACCGCGAACGACTTTAAGCTTCTTGCGGACATGTAGTAACCCCTCATCCTGGTTATGCCGGCCTTCCGGCACACATCGCAAACAACCGAGCGCAGCCGTGGCAGAGCGTGCAGGTGGTGATGACTGTCTATGTGGGTGGGCTTTATGCCCAGTTCGATGCATTTATCGATCTGCGCCTGAACTTCGGCCGCGAGCTCATCCCGACGCGCCCGGCCGCTTATCAGCCTGCGAACCATGGTGAACATTCCAGGGAAAAATCCTTCATCGTCAATTAGTGACGACACTTTCCCGGCCGCCAGCACCGGTTTTCCTGACGTCAGGTTCAGATGTAGCCCCACGCCCAGCTGCGGGTGTTCGGCGGCTGCCTCCGCGGCGGCCCGGGCGTCGTCGCCGTTCACGAGCAGCGTCGTGCTGGTGACAACGCCCCGCTCATGGCATTCGAGGATGCCCCGATTGACGCCCTCCGTGAGGCCGAAATCATCCGCGTTGACAATCAGTTTTTTCATTTCATACCGCCCAATCGATAGTACGGCACTGCACGTTATCATGTACAGGCGCCGCGGTTTAGAACTTCGCTGCTCCCGGGATAATTGACGAGAGGGCCGCTCGCAGAATATGTTTATGCTGGTCCATTCTATAATCTCTGACTGGAGGTCGGATAGATGGCTGCAGCCTATGTTCTCATAAACGCAACCCCTGGTCGCGCCGGCGAAGCCCGCAAGCAGATGCCGGAAATACCTGGAGTCAAGAGCGCCCATGCCGTTACCGGCGCTTACGACATCATCGCTTATATAGAAGGCGGCGATGTGAGCGAGCTGGGCAACACGGTCGTCTCGCGGATTCAGTCCATCGACGGCATCGCCCAGACCATGACCTGCGTGGTGGTCGATCTGCCCTAGGACGGCAGGCGGTGTGGCCACGCGGACGAGAGCAAAAAACAGTAGTGGCACAGGACAAGTCCTGTGCCACTTTTATCTTTCATCAAACGCAGGTGCTCAGCGAAACGCTTCCCTGCTTTTTCTAGCCGTTGACGAACCGCGGCGCGTCGAGCGTTTCTTCGCTCTCCCTGGACGCCTTCTGTTTTTGCTTGTCGTGCGCGCGGTCGAAACCCGTTGCGATCACAGTTACACAGATGGTGTCCGACATGCTATCGTCAACCACTGTCCCGAAGATGATGTTGGCGTCTTCGGCAGCCACCGCGGCAACGACCTGCGCGGCTTCATTGGCCTCGTGGAGCGCCACGTCATTGCCACCCTTGACGTTGAGCAATATACCGCGAGCACCATTGATGGAGGTCTCCAGCAGCGGTGAGCCGATGGCCTGCATGGCGGCCTCTGTCGCCCTGTGCTCACCCGAAGCGATTCCGATGCCCATGAGCGCGCTGCCGGCGCTGCTCATAATGGTGCGGACGTCAGCGAAATCAACATTAATAAGGCCTGGCAGGTTGATAAGGTCGCATATGCTCTGGACACCCTGTCTGAGCACGTCGTCGGCGACCTTGAATGCATCCAGAAGACTGGTCTCCCTTTCCGCCACCTGCAGGAGCCTGTCGTTGGGAACGACGACGACTGTGTCGGCCGCCTTGCGCAAACGACGGATCCCTTCTTCGGCCTGGACGTTGCGCCGGGTTCCTTCAAAACTGAATGGCCTGGTGACGATGCCGACGGCCAGCGCGCCCGACTCCCGGGCCAGCTCCGCTATAACGGGAGCGGCACCAGTGCCTGTGCCTCCGCCTTCTCCGGCGGTTACAAAGACCAGGTCGGCGCCCCTGAGCACCCTCTTGACCTCGTCCCGGCTGCGCTCGAGCGCCTCGGCGCCAATGCGCGGATCGGCCCCTCCGCCAAGCCCCTTGGTCAGATCTCCACCAACGTGGATCTTGACGTCTGCCTCGCTCGACTGTAAGGCCTGGGCATCCGTATTGATGGCGATGAACTCCACGCCCCTGATGCCGGCCGCAATCATTCGGTTGACCGCGTTAGTTCCGCCGCCACCGACCCCGACCACTTTTATGGCAGCCACATAGGCCGTCTCCTGCCGCGGCATTACCTGCCCGCGCGGGGCCGGCCTTTTTTCCTCTATTGTTGTGTCTTCAGATATGTGCTCCGAAGGCTGGAAGAGGTTCGCTAAGGCCCCTTCCTTCATGCTCGCTCGAGTTCCCATTGAGCAACTCCTTTGCCAGGTTGCGATAGGTGTTCGCGGCCGCGCCTTCCGGCTCGTAGGCCATAATCGACCGGCCCTGAACCGGGGCCTCCGCAAACTTTATGGTTTTCCTCGCCACGGTGCTGAAGACGAGATCGCCGAAGCTCTCTTTCAAAATCTCAATCGCCTCGCGACCATGGATCGTCCGGGCGTCGAACATCGTCGGCAGGATGCCCCTGATGCGCACGCGCGGGTTGAGGTTCTCCCGTATCATCTCAAGCGTCTTTTCCAGCTGCGCGAGCCCTCTCAGCGAAAGATACTCGCACTGCACCGGCACAATAACGCCATCGGCCGCGGTCAGGGCGTTTATGGTAAGCAGGCCCAGGGACGGTGGCGTGTCTATGAGAATGAAGTCGTAACGGTGTTTAACGGTCATCAGCGCCTTCTCCAGGGAGCGCTCGCGCCCGATGGCTGAAGACAACGCCAGCTCGGCGCCGGCCAGATCGATGCTTGCCGGGGCGATGTCGACCTCACAGCGCTGGATAACATCATCCAGTGGTTGCCGGTGCACAAGGACATTGTAGATGCTCTTGGTGAGAAAGTCGGGGTTGATACCCTGGCTCATCGACAAATTACCCTGGGGGTCCATGTCTATTATGAGAACACGGTAATGCATCTCACGCAGGGCCACGCCCGTATTAAGGGTAGAGGTCGTTTTAGCGACCCCACCTTTTTGGTTGGCAAATGCCAGTACTGTTGTCACGTGACGTATCTCCCGCCGTTTTCGGGATTAATATTGTCTTTTGTTCTCTCCCGGGCCTCTAATTCCTTTAATGTGCATAAAACCGTCGCCAATTTTGACTACCAGACGCCTCCCTGCCAAAAAAGTTATCCACAGCCTTTTAACACGTGTGGATATCCTGTAAACTGGCTGTCTTTGCGGGGTTTTTTATAGTGACGGGGACCGCCGCGCCGGCACGTGTAGAGACCGCTATATGTGGCGCTGTTTTCCCCAAACTTTCCACAGGGGCTGTGGATAAATTGTGTGGCCCTGGCGTCTTGTTTTATCGCAGGTGCAGCTATAAAATTTCGCCACGAAGCACCCGGGGCACCCTAGAAATCAGCGGCAGGCCGTAATTTTTTCCTCTTTTGAGCCGCGTTCAATGCCTCTCCCGGGCAGTGTGTGGTTCGTTAAACAAGAAAGCCGACAGGAGCCTTCCATGGAGGAACAGGTAGAAACGATCTGGCAGCGCGCGAAAGAGACTATACGCGAGACGCTGAGCACTTCCGCTTACGAGATATGGTTTGAAAATACCGGCGCAGCCGGCATGGAGGGAACCGAGTTTCTGCTTTCCGTCCCTAACGATTTTACAAAAAAGCGCATTGAGAACCGCTTTATGCCGTTAATCGAGGACTCGTTACAGGAGGTCTTGGGCGAGGAGGTGCCGGTGCGTCTGGTGGTTTCGCCGAAAGAGCAGTCGACCGCCGTTGATCATCAAGCGCCCTTGCCGCCATCGCTGATCAATGTCTCAGAGCCGCCCGTTTTAAAGAGCCTGAACCCCAAATATACGTTTGACAGTTTCGTCATCGGCTCGAGCAACCGTTTTGCGCACGCTGCCGCCCTTGCGGTCGCCGAAGCCCCTGCCCGGGCCTATAACCCGTTTTTCATATATGGTGGCGTCGGCCTGGGCAAGACCCACCTGCTCCAGGCTATCGGGCACTATGTTGCAACCAACAATCCCGAGATGTCGGTCAAATATGTGACCGTGGAGTCGTTCACGAACGATTTCATCAACCTGGTCAAGGACGGGAAGATGGACGAGTTTAAGCGCAATTACCGCAACAACGACGTGCTGCTCATCGACGACATCCAGTTCCTGGAAAACAAGGAGCGCACGCAGGAGGAGTTCTTTCACACGTTCAACACTCTTTATGAGGCGGGCAAGCAGATCGCGATCTCAAGCGACAGGCCCCCACAGGAGATCGCCACGCTGGAAGAGCGTTTGAGCAGCCGTTTCGGATCGGGGCTGATAACAGACATACATCCTCCGGACGTGGAAACCCGGATAGCAATTCTCCGTAAAAAGGTAAACGTCGCCGGCATCG